>JALZOI010000241.1 GCA_030857245.1 Myxococcota bacterium | reverse complement strand
GGCCCGACGTCATCGGGCGCGGGGTCGACCAGCCCGCGCCGGCGGTCCTCGCCCCAGTTCGGGGCGGCCCGGCCACACACGCGGCAGGTCCCCCCCGGGCCGATCAAGCCCGTGCAGTTGCCGTCGGGGCAGAGCTCGCGACGATCCCAGTCGGTCACCGACATCACATGCCTCCGAGCACCGCGAACAGGTCCGCGGCGAGGTAGAACGTCATGTCGACGTCGCCGAGCCGCAGGATCGTCCGCGACGACAGCGGTCGCTCGCGGCGCGGCTCGAGCGGCTCGCCCTTGAGCCAGCTGCCGTTCTTCGATCCGCCATCGGCGACCACCCAGGTCGCGCCCTGGGGGCGGACGTACGCGTGGAGCCGCGAGATCGAGGCGTCGACGACGACGATGTCATTGTTCGACGTCCGCCCGATCGTGATCCGATCGGGGAACGAGGCGCCGGGCTTCTTGGCCATCGGGTAGACGTCGAAATCGACGAGATCGGCGAGCACGACCCCGCCCATCGGCAGGGTCTCGTCGTGCAGGGACATCGTGCGATCGGCCGAGTCCCCGCCCGTCAGATCGGCGGGGCGGTAGCGGACGAGGGCCGCCGGCGCCGCGGCCGCCAGGAACTCGTCCCGGCCGAGGGCCGCGAGGTGCCGGTAATGGGCCGCTGCGTCCACCGCCGTGGGTATCCCGCACGGGCGCCGGCTCGGCAAGTGGTCGCACCGCCCAAGATGCCCGGCCCGCGTTGCTCGCCGCGATGCCCGCGCGCAACGTGCCGGCTCCCCGTCGAGGATCCGGGTTTGACACGTGAGATGGCCACGGGGTAAATGTCGCCATCCATGTACGACACGTCCGATATCCGCAAGGGCCTCAAGGTGCTGATGGACGGTAACCCCTGGACGGTTATCGAGTTCCAGTTCGTGAAGCCCGGCAAGGGCGCGGCGTTCACGCGCACGGTGTTCAAGAACCTCCTCAACGGGAAGACCAAGGAGATGAACATCCGATCGGGCGAGAAGCTCGAGCCCGCGAACGTCGACACCCGCGACATGCAGTTCCTCTACAAGGAGGGCGGCGATCTCGTCCTCATGGACCAGACGAACTACGAGCAGGTCTCGGTCAGCGCCGAGATGGTCGGCAAGGCGGCCGACCTCATGAAGGACAACCTGCCGTGCACGGTGCTGTTCTTCAACGAGCGCGCGATCGACGTGTCGCTGCCGACGTTCGTGTTCCTCGAGGTCACGGCCTCGGAGCCCGGTGTCCGCGGTGACACCAGCGGCAACGTCCAGAAGCCCGCGACGGTCGAGACCGGCGCCGAGGTCATGGTGCCGCTGTTCATCCGCGTCGGCGACATGATCAAGGTCGATACGCGCACGCACGAGTACGTCGAGCGCGTGGCCAAGTAGCGTCGTGCGAGGACGAGTCCTCGCGATCGACGGTGACCACGCCATCGTGCGGGGCGAGCGCGGCGACGCGCGGGTGCCCGCCGCCCCCGGCTGGCGGCCGGGCGATCTGGTGGACCGGCGCGAGCTGGCCCGCCCCTTCGGTGCCGGTGAGTTCCCGGAGCCGGGGACCGAGACCGCGCGGCTGCCACGCAGCCGGCTCGAGTTCTTGCAGGTCCGCGCGCGCGCCCTGGCGGCGCTCCGCGCGTTCTTCGCGGATCGGGACTTCGTCGAGGTCGAGACCCCGCTGCTCGTCCCGAGCCCCGGTCTCGAGATCCACCTCGACGCCGTCGCCGCGGGCGGCGGCTTCCTGATCACGTCGCCCGAGTACCAGATGAAGCGGCTGCTCGCCGGCGGCTTCGAGCGGATCTACCAGGTCTGCAAGTGCTTCCGCGGCAACGAGCGTGGCCCGCACCACGCCGGCGAGTTCACGATGGTCGAGTGGTACCGGGCGTTCGCCGAGCTGGACGACATCGTGCGCGACACCGAGCGACTCGTCGCGTACGTGATCGAGAGCGTCACTGGCAGCATGACGGCGCGGCTCGGCGATCGCGAGATCGACGTGACGCCGCCGTGGCCGCGGATGTCCGTCCGCGAGGTCATGCGGCGGTGGGCGAGCATCGAGCTCGCGGGTGACGAGTCCGCGGCGGCGCTGGTCGCGAAGGTCCGCGCGATCGGGATCGAGCTCGCCGACGAGACCGCCTGGGACGACGCCTTCTTCGCCGCCTTCCTCGCGCGGGTCGAGCCCGCGATCGCCGCGCTCGATCGGCCGCTGATCCTCGAGGACTGGCCGGCGCCGCTCGCCGCGCTCGCCCGGCGTCGCGCCGACGACCCCCGGATCGCGCTGCGCTTCGAGGCCTACGTCGGCGGCCTCGAGCTCGGGAACGCGTTCGGCGAGCTCACCGATCCTGTCGAGCAGCGGGCTCGCTTCGAGGAGGAGCTGCGAACCCGGGCCGCGCGGGGCCGGGCGCAGTACCCGATCGACGAGAAGCTGCTCGCCGCGCTCGCCGAGGGCCTGCCGCCATCGGCGGGCATCGCGCTGGGGTTCGATCGCCTCGTGATGCTCGCGACGGGCGCGAGCTCGATCGATCAGGTGCTGACGTTCACGGCCGCCGAGCTGTGACTACGGCATCTCCATCAGCGTCCAGTACTTGTTCAGCGTCGCCATGACGTCCGCGAACGTGTGGAACGTGACGGGCTTCAGGAGATAGCCGGAGACGTTGAGCTGGAACGCGTCCACGCGGTCGCGGTCCTCGTTCGAGGTCGTCAGCACCACGACGCTGAGGGCGCACAGCTCCGGGTCCTGGCGGAGCTCGCGCAGGAACTCGAGGCCATTCATCTTCGGCATGTTGAGGTCGAGCAGGATCAACCGCCGCTGCCGGGGGATCTGGTCTCCCCGCAGCAGCTCCAGCGCCTCGATCCCATTCGACGCCACGAAGAGGCGGTTGGTGATGTTGGCCTTCTGGAACGCCCGCTTGACCGTCATCACGTCGACCTCGTCGTCGTCGACGAGCAGGATGTTCAAGGAGCGGTCGTCATCCATGTTCGGTCACTCCGTGATGCGCTGGCCACGTGAAGTAGAAGGTGGCCCCAGCGTCCGGCTGAGACTCGACCCGTGTGGTCCCACCCTGGGACTCGATGATCTTGCGCACGATCGACAGGCCGATGCCAGTGCTCTCGACCTTGTCCCGGCGCTCGAGCGTCTGGAACAGCGCCCAGATCTTGTCGTGAAATTCGGGTGCAATCCCGACCCCGTCGTCCTGCACGTAGAACTCGTAAAAATTACGGTCGGCACGGACCCCGACCTTGATCGTCAGCTCCCGCCCGGGGTTGTACTTCACGGCGTTGCCGAGGAGGTTCATGAACACCTGTTGCAGCTGCGTGCGCGGCGCGAGGATCGTCGGGAGCGGAGTCGCGATGACGAGCTGGGCGGTCCCCGGTGGTGAGAGCAGCTCCCACGCCTCCCGCACCAGCGGGCCCACCTCGATCCGGACGGCCTCGCCGCGCTCGCGGCCGGCCCGGCTGTACGCGAGGATGCCCGCGATCAGGTACTCGAGCCGGCTGACCCGGCCGCGCAGCAACGTCAGGTGCTCGCGCGTCTGATCGGGCAGCGTGCCCTCGAGGTCATCCTCGATCCACTGCGCGAGGTTGGCGATGCCACGCAGCGGGGCCTTGAGATCGTGGCTCGCGACGTACGCGAACTGATCGAGCTCGCGGTTGCTCTTCTCGAGCGCGGCGATCAGCGCGTGCGCCTCGCGGAACAGGTGCGCGTTGTCCATCGCGATCGCGGCCGTCGCGGCGACACCCTCGATCACGCGCTGGGTTTCGGCGGTGAACGCGCCGGGCTGCTCGTGGCCGAACAGCAGCGAGCCGATGCGGCGGAGGTTGCGGCCACGCACCGGCACCGCGAGGTAGCTGCGGATCTGCGGGTGCCCGGGCGGCACGCCGAAGTGCGGCGCGGTGCGCCCGTACTCGGCGCTCGCGGTCAGATCGTCGACGCGCACGACGCGCTGCTCGATGAACGTCGGGGCGAGCAGCGTCGTGCTGCGCGGGACCGCGAGGTGCTCGAACGCCGCGCGCGGCGCGCCCGCAACGGCGAACAGCATGTACTGGTTCGGCAGGTGGTAGAAGAACGCGCCGAGCTGTGCGCCCGCGAGCCGGGTCGCCGCGTCGATCACCTTCTGGACGAGCACCTCGACGTCGAGGACCGCCGCGAGCTGCTGGCCGAGCAGGTGGAGCACCTCGAGGTGACCGGCCTGCCTGCGCAGCCGCTCCTCGGCGACCCGGCGCGCCGCGTCCGCGGTCTTGCGATCGATGCCGAGGGCGAGCGCGTCGGCGATCGACGACAGGCTGTTCAGCATGTCGTGATCGATCGCGCGCCGCGAGTACAGCGTCATCACGCCGACGATCCGGTCCTGGATCCGCAGCGGGTAGCCGGCGAACGCGACGATGCGCTCGCGCTTCACCCACTCGGAGCGGCCGACGTGGAGGTCGGTGATGACGTCGTTGGTCAGGTACGGCTCGCCATCCTCGGCGATCTGCCCGACCTTCTGCTCGCCGAGCTTGAGCGGCAGCACCGGGTCGCCGGTCTCGAGGCCGGCGGCGCCGCACAGGTGCAGCGTCTGGTCGTCGTGATCGACGGTCCAGATCCGCGTGAGCGCGGCGTCGAGCTGGCGCACCATCGCGGTCGCGCAGCGGGCGAGCGCGGCGCGCAGCGACTCCTCGCGGGTCAGCGCGTCGCCGATCTCGCCGATCACGAGGGCGAGCCGGGCCTGGCCATTCTCGATCGTGTGGGCGTGGACCTGGCGCGCGGAGATCAGCAGCCCGCCCTCCGGCGTCGGCCGTGCGCGGGCCTGGCACCAGCCGATCGAGGGCAGGGCGCTCTCGCTCAGCAGCTCGGTGCGATCCGACATCGCGTAGCGAAAGCCCGACGCGAACGCCGTGTGCTCGAGGTCCGGGCAGCGCTCCCACAGCGTCGCGCCGTGCGCGCCGAACATGCGCTCGGCCTCGGGGTTCGCGTAGAGCACGCGCCAGTCCGGCCCGACGACGAGCACGCCGTACGCGAGCAGGCGCAGGATCGTCTGGGGCTCCGTCGCGATCGGCTCGAGCACGCTCACTCCGCCCGGACGATACGCCGGCCGGTGCGGACGGCATCAGTGGCGGCCGCAGGCGCGACGGTGATGGCACCGTGAGGCAGGTCTGCCGGCGGATCAGGTAGCGGGAGAGCTTGGCCGACAGAGCGCCAAGAACGCCAACAAAACTTCAAGGACCAGGGGCGCCACCCGCCGACGTTTCTTCTCTTGGAATCCTTGGCGTGCCTTGGCGGCCATGGCGGCCAATCTCCGCGGCTCAGGTCGAGGCGGACGCATCGAGCTCGCGGTCCGCACGCACGGGCTTGCCGCCGCCGCCCTTGGCACCCGCGCGCAGCGGCTTGCGCCCGCGCTCGAGCAGCGGCTTGACGAACTGGCCGGTGTAGCTCTGCGGGATCTCGGCGACCTGCTCGGGCGTGCCGACCGCGATGATCTCGCCGCCGGCCGCGCCGCCCTCCGGCCCCATGTCGATGATCCAGTCCGCGGTCTTGATGACGTCGAGGTTGTGCTCGATCACGAGCACGGTGTTGCCGCCCTCGACGAGCCGGCCGAGCACCTCGAGCAGCTTCTTGACGTCGCCGAAGTGGAGGCCGGTGGTCGGCTCGTCGAGCAGGTACAGCGTGCGGCCGGTCTGCACGCGGGCGAGCTCGCGGGCGAGCTTCACCCGCTGGGCCTCCCCGCCGGACAGCGTCGTCGCGGGCTGGCCGAGCGTCAGGTAGCCGAGGCCGACGTCGACCAGAGTCTGCATGATCCGCCCGAGCTGCTTGTGGTGGCGGAACATCTCGAGCGCCTCGTCGACGGGGGTGTCGAGGATCTGCGCGATCGTCTTGTCCTTGTAGATCACGCGCAGCGTGGCGTCGTTGTAGCGCTTGCCCTTGCAGACCTCGCACGTGACGAACACGTTCGGCAGGAAGTGCATCTCGACCTCGCGGACGCCGGCGCCCTCGCAGGCCTCGCAGCGTCCGCCGCCTTGCTTCGCGCTGACGTTGAACGAGAACCGACCGGCCGCATAGCCGTAGGTCTTCGCGACCGGCATCTGCGAGAACAGCTCGCGGATCAGGTCGAACGCCTTCGTGTACGTCGCCGCGTTCGAGCGCGGCGTGCGCCCGATCGGCTGCTGGTCGATCACGATGCACTTGTCGACCTTGCCGAGGCCGGTCAGCGACTCGTACGGCCCCACGCGATCGAGCGACCGGTGCAGCATGCGGTTGAGCGCCGGGTGCAGCGTCGCGTTGATCAGCGATGACTTGCCGGCGCCCGACACGCCGGTCACCGCGACCATCACGCCGAGCGGGATCTCGACCGAGACGTTCTTGAGGTTGTGCTCCTTCGCGCCGGTCAGCTTGACCCAGCTCGACGGCACGCGCCGGGTCTGAGGGACCTCGATGCGCTCGGTGCCGGCGAGGTAGCGGCCCGTGATCGAGTCGGCGACCCGCATCACGTCGTCGGGCGTGCCCTCCGCGATCACGCGGCCTCCGTGGCGACCGGCGCCGGGCCCGAAATCGACCACCCAGTCGGCCGCCTCGATCGTGGCCTCGTCGTGCTCGACGACGAGCACGGTGTTGCCGAGGTCGCGGAGCCGGTGCAGCGTCTTGATCAGCCGCTCGTTGTCACGCTGGTGGAGGCCGATCGACGGCTCGTCGAGTACGTAGAGCACGCCGGAGAGCTCGCTGCCGAGCTGCGACGCGAGCCGGATCCGCTGGGCCTCGCCGCCCGACAGCGTCGCCGCCGAGCGGTGGAGCGTCAGGTAGTCGAGGCCGACGTCGAGGAGGAACGACAGCCGCGCCTTGATCTCCTTGAGGACCTCGCCGGCGATCTGCAGCCGCGAGCCGGTGAGCTTCATCGTGGTGATGAACTCGTACGCCTGCTTCACCGTCATGCCGGTGACGTCGACGATCGGCTTCTCGCTGACGAACACCGCGCGAGACTCCGGCCGGAGCCGCGTGCCGTGACACACGGCGCACGGGATCGACGCGAAGAACTGCTCGTAGTTCGCGCGGGTCCGCTCCGAGGACGACTCGCGGTGGCGGCGCTCGAGCTGCGCGAGGATGCCCTCGAAGCGCATCGCCCACTCACCGGTCGAGTGCCGGCCCTCCCACGCCACGGTCACCCGCTTGTCGCCGGTGCCGTGCAGCAGCACGTCGCGCTGCTTCTCCGAGAGCTTGTTCCACGGCTTGTCGAGATCGATCTTGAAGGCCTTCGCGAGCGCCTTGACGATGTTCGTCGTCCAGCCCGAGTCCTTCGCGATCTGCTCGCCCCACACCGCGACCGCGCCGTCGCGGAGCGAGCGGGTCGGGTCCGGCACGACGAGGCTCGGATCCGCGGCCTGGCGCTCGCCGAGGCCGTTGCACTCGACGCACATGCCGAGCGGCGAGTTGAACGAGAACGACTGCGGCGACAGCTCGGGGAACCCGACGCCGCACGTCGGGCAGGCGTTGGCCTCGGAGTACATCCGCGGCACCTTCTCGCCCGCGACCTCGACCATCACCTTGCCCTTGCCCTCGCGGAGCGCGGTCTCGACGGAGTCGGTGAGCCGGCCCTTGTCGTGCTTGTTGATCGTGATCCGGTCGATCACGAGCTCGATCGAGTGCTTCTTCTGCTTCTCGAGCGCCTCGACGTCCTCGAGCCGCACGATCATGCCGTCGATCCGGACGCGCACGAAGCCGGCCTTGCGGAGCTCGCCGAACAGCTCGCGGAACTCGCCCTTGCGGTTCTCGGCCTTCGGCGCGAGCAGCGTCACGCTGGTCTTGTCGGGGAGCGTCGCGAGCTCGTCGACGACCTCGGACGCGGTGCGCGCGCCGACCGGACCGCCGCACTGGTGGCAGCGCTGCTCGCCCGCGCGCGCGAACAGCACGCGGAGGTAGTCGTAGATCTCGGTGATCGTCCCGACCGTCGATCGCGGGTTGCTCGACGCGCTCTTCTGCTGGATGGCGATCGTCGGCGACAGCCCGCGGATCCGCTCGTACTTCGGCTTCTCCATCTGCCCGAGGAACTGCCGGGCATAGGCTGACAGCGACTCGACGTAGCGGCGCTGGCCCTCGGCGTACAGGGTGTCGAACGCGAGCGACGACTTGCCCGACCCCGACGGGCCGGTGATCACCACGAGGCGGTGCTTCGGTAGCTCGAGGTAATCGACGTGGAGGTTGTGCTCGCGGGCCCCCTCGATGACGATGCTATCGGGCTCGCGTCGGGGGTCGTTGCGTCCGGGACCAAGCGAGCTACGAGCCATAGGGCGCCACCCTACGGAGCGGATGTTCAGGCGTCAAGGTAGGTAGCTACGTCCGAATGGGCAGTCCGGATAAACCTGACAGCAGCGTGTCAGCTTTGAGCGGCGGCTCCGAAGCGGGTCGCAGCGAGCAGGCTGGGCGCTGAAACGACGACCGGCGCCTCCCCTTTGCGGGAAGACGCCGGTCGACGCTGCCACCTCCCGCGGAGGCGGCTCGCTCAGGCGCGCGCGCGCTCGACGGTGACGTCGTGCTCGTTGTGCTGCGTGCCGTGGACGCCGGCGATGATCTTCTCGACGACCTCCTCGGGGACGCGCACGTGGGCGTGCGAGTCACGGAGGCTGACCGAGCCGATCCGGGCCTTCTCGCCACCGATCGGTCCGGCGAGCAGCTCGCGCAGATCTTCGGCCGACACGCCGTGCTTCTTGCCGAGGCTGATGAACAGGCGAGCCTGCGCATCGGTCGTGGTCGGCGGGTTCACGGCGGTGTCGCGCTTGGCGCGGCTCCGCTCGGGCTTCGCCTCGACCTCGCTCGCGACGTCAGCCTTCGCGGACGGCTTCGCCTCGGTCGTCGACTCGACCTTGTCGACCTTGTCGCGGCCGCGGCCACGACCGCCGCGCTCGCTGCCGCGATCCTTGTCGCGGCTGCTGCGGCTGCTCGTGCTGGTGCGGCTGCGGCCATTCTCGGCCGGGGCCTCGGTCGCCTCGACCGCGGGCTCGGGACGGGTCGACTTCTCCTCGGCCCAGGTCTCCCAGAACTCACGGGTCTCGGCGGTCGGCGCGGCCTTCTTGGTCTCGCGCTTTCCCTTGGCGCCGCGATCCGCACGCTCCACAGCGCGCGCGGCGACGTCATCGACCTTGCTCGCCACCTCGACGGTCTCGACCGCGGGAGCCGCCTCGGTGCCAACCACCGCCACGGGGCTCAAGCGCTCGAGCCGCTCGGTCGGCACGCCCTCGAGATCGAGGGTCGGCTGCGCCGGCTGGACGGGCGCGTCCGTGCGGTCGCGGCCACCGCGGTCGCGGTCACGGCCTCCATCACGACCGCCGCCACCGGCGCTGCGGTCACGGTCGCGGCCACCACGGTCGCGGTCACGACCGCCGCGGTCACGATCGCGACCACCACGGTCACCACGGTCACCACGGTCACCACGGTCACCCTCGGTCCGCTCGGGCCGGGCGTCGGTCCGCGCGTCGGTCGGGGCGTCGGTCCGGATCTCGGGCCGGATCTCGGGCCGGCTCTCCGTCGCCGGCGCATCCGTCGCCGGGGTCGCCGCGGCCATCGGTGCATCACCGATCACGACGGGCGCGTCTTCGCGGGCCTCGGCGCTCTGCGGACGGTCGGTACGCTCGCCGCCACGCTC
>JALZOI010000860.1 GCA_030857245.1 Myxococcota bacterium | reverse complement strand
GTCCTCGCCCGCGCCCGGCTGGCGCAGGCGGCGTCGGCCGAGGCGATCGAGCTCGTCGAGGCGATCCGGCCGACCACCCTCGAGGCCCTGCCACTCCGCGTGCGCGCGCACCTCACGCTCGGGCACGCGCACGGCAGCTTCGAGGAGCCCGACACCGGCCGCGAGCTGATCGCGGGGGCCCGGAAGGAGGCCGAGCAGCAGGGCTGGCCCGGCCTCGTGTTCGAGGCCCGGCTCGCGCTCACCGCCGTCGCGGTGGTGACGACGTCCGAGGGCGCCGCCGACGAGGTCAGCACGCTCGCCCACGATGCCAACCACGAGGGGTATGGTCGGATCGTGCGGCTCGCGAAGACCCTCACCGAGCGCTGAGCGACCGCGCCCCCCCGGCGCGTGCGCTACTGTCCCGCACATGGCCGACTGCCAGCTGTGCGGTGCGAACCATCCGGACCACGTCGTCGACTGCCCCGACGAGCGGACCGGCCAGACCGTCGCGGGCAAGTACGTCATCGGCCCGCTGCTCGGCGTCGGCGGGATCGCGGCGGTCTACGCCGCGTCGCATCCCGTGTTGCGCCGCGAGATCGCGCTCAAGATCATCCATCGCCGCTACGCGAAGGATCACGAGCTGGCCGGCCGGTTCGTGCGCGAGGCGCGCGAGACCGCCGCGCTCGGCCACCGGGCCTTCGTGCGGGTCCACGATGCGGGCACCACCGAGGATGGCTGCGCGTACATCGAGATGGATCGCCTCGACGGCCGCGACCTCTACACGCTGCGCAAGGCCGACGGTCGGCTCGCGCCCGAGCGGGTCACGCGGATCGCGCTCGACGTACTCGACGCGCTGATCGTCCTCCACGATCGCGGCATCATCCATCGCGACCTCAAGAGCGCCAACATCTACGTCGTGCCGCAGCCCGACGGCGGCGAGCAGATCAAGCTGCTCGATCTCGGGTTCGCGAAGGTCGCCGACGAGCTCCAGCTGACCCAGAAGGATCAGGTGCTCGGCACGCCGTTCTACATCAGCCCGGAGCAGTACCTCGATCCGACCGCGGTCGACGCGCGCGCGGATCTGTTCTCGCTCGGCATCGTGATGTTCGAGGTGCTCGTCGGCGACTGGCCGTACGCCTGGGAGACCAAGCGCGACCTCCTCGGCAAGGTGATGCGCGGCGAGCTCGAGCGTCATCCGGCGACGCGGTGCCCGGCCGTCCCGGCATGGCTGGACGCGATCGTCGCCCGCACGCTGTCGCACCGTCGCGAGGATCGCTATGCCTCCGCGCTCGAGATGCGCGCCGCGCTCGAGCAGGGCGACCCGCCGGAGAAGCCCGGCCTGTTCAAGCGCCTGTTCGGCCGCTGATCGGCGGCGCTCGGACACCCCGCGAGCTCACTCCGGCGCGAGCGGGCCGCCGGCGACGAGCGAGTCGTCGGCCGCACCTTCGACGATCTGCTGGGCCAGCCGCGACGGGACCGCGAGCTCGCCGCTCGCGAACCGCAGCGCGAACGGCACCGGCATCTCGGTGGTCTCGACCCAGCGCCCGCCGCGCGGTCGCGACAGCTCACCCGCGAGCGCCGTCAGCTCGAACACGGCGCTCCAGTACGGCGCCGACTGCGCATCGCGATCGAGCGGGGCCTTGCGGCGCTGCGCCTCGACGGTGCGCAGCGCGGTCGCCATGTCCACGATCCCGACGCTGGTGCGGACGTGGTGCGCGAGCTCGGCGAACGCGTGGTCCACGATCGAGGACACCGCGGCCGGCGTCGCCGGCGCGACGACCTGCTCGCCGCCGCGATCGCTGACGGCCGCCCCGGCCCGCGTGATCGCATCGTGGAGGAACGGCGGCGGCGGTGCCGACGCGTAGCGGACCTGGCCCTTGCCGCCGTACCGGGCCTCGAGCAAGCGCCGCGCGTTGAGCACGCGCGCGACGGCCACCACCGTCGACAGGCCGGGCACCCGCGCCATCGCCGCCGGGGTCCGCTCATCCTCGACGAGCACGATGGCGCCGCCCCCGGGCTGCGGCCTCACGCGATCGATCTTGTGAACCCTCGCCCACACCGTCGATCAAGCGTAACGCAGGGGGACGCCCTCCACTACCGCAACCTCACGCGGGGCCGATCTCCGCCGGTCCCCTCGCGCCGCCGCGTCGGCCATTCCCCGAGCGGGCCGACGACGATCGCGCGATGGTCACCGGCCCGGCCGGTCGCGACCCCACCACAACCCCAAATTGCTTGAGCGGTGGCGCTGCCTTCGCGTTGCGGGTACGTGGCATCATGAGCGCGTGAAGCGTGCCCCCAAGCCACCCGCGAAGCGCAAGCCTGGCGCCCGGACCGCGAAGCCGAAGTCCTCGACCGCGAAGAAGACGCCCGCCAAGGCCGCGGCGAAGCGAGCCACGAAGTCGATGGGGCCGTCGAAGAAGGTGAGCACGCTCTCGAAGAAGCCGGTCGCCACCGCGAAGAAGCTGACGCCGCGCCGCGACTACGGCGTGCCGATCGACGGCTTCTTCAAGCGGCAGCCCGCGAACCTGCGCGCGATCCTGGTCGAGCTCCGCAAGCTCGTCGAGGCGGCGGCGCCCGAAGCGACGTCCTCGATCAAGTGGGGCATGCCCTTCTTCACCGTCAACGACACGATGATGTGCGCGCTCGGCAGCCACAAGAAGCACGTGAATTTGATCCTGGCGGGACCTCCGGGCACCTACGCCGATCCCGAGGGCCAGCTCTCCGGTGACGGCAAGACCGGGCGGCACCTCAAGCTGACCACCGTCGACGAGCTGCCGCGCGACGCGGTCCGCGGCTGGCTGCGCACCGCCGTCGAGCTCGCGCGCAAGTCGTAGGCAGCGCGGCCGGTCAGCGCCGCGGCTCAGGGCGCTGGCGCGAGCGGCTTGCTCATCCGCAGACAGGGCAGCGCGACGCCATCGGGCAGCCTCACGTCGAACGGCTCGAGCGAGGCATAGC
>JALZOI010000859.1 GCA_030857245.1 Myxococcota bacterium | reverse complement strand
GGCCGGCTTCGCGGGTGCCTGCGCGGCTGGCGCGCCGGCGAGCGGGGCGGCGGTGGCCTTCCCGGTGGCGTCGACGAGGCCCGACCGAGCCGGGGCAGGGGTCTGCGAGGGCGCCCCGGGCAGCATCGAGAACCGCTCGACCGCGGCGAGCTGGGTCTCCATGAGGATCGACTTGCGCTGATCCCAGGTGCCGTCCGCCTCGAGCACGTCGACGACGAGGAAGTCGCCGCGGCGCTCGAAGGTCACGCCGTCGAGGCCGGCGAGGATCTGCTCGTCGTCGAGCTCCTCCAGGCGCTTCTCGTACGCCAGGATCTTCTCCTCGAACTCCTTCTGCGAGAGCGGCGTCGCGCGGCGCTTGCCCGAGACGTCGACCTGCGGATCGAGCGCCCACGGCAGCAGGCAGATGCCGCGCAGGTCGCGCGCCGAGCGGGCGACCAGCACCGCGTCGCCCCAGCTCCCGAGGACGAACAGCCGGCCGAGCCGGATCGGGAGCGCCTGGCAGATGCCGATCAGCTCCTCCTTGGCGGCGCGCAGGTCGTTCTTGACCAGCGGATCGGCCGCCGGATCCTCGCGCGGCGTCACGGCCTGATCGTCGATGATCATGAGCCGGCGCTCGCCGCGACGGCGGAACGGCATCGAGGGCGACAGCTCCATCTCGGCGCGCGGATCGAGGCGATCGACGTCGAGCATCTGCTTCGTCTCGAGCGCGGCCTGGCCGCCGAGGCCGTCGATCAGGGTCTTCTGATCGATCGCGGCGGTGGCCTGGAACATCAGGTCGGTGACGAGGCTATCGAGCTGCAGGGACATGCGTTGCCTGTTCTATAGGTAGCCGCTTCGCTGGCGCAAGAGCCACTCGAGTCCGAGCAGCCCGACGACGAGGAACAGCAGGCCGGGGCGACTCCACAGCTCGACGTCGGTCCGCCGATCGACCCGGACGATCCGGGGCGGATCGAAGCCGAGTCCCCGAGGGAGCGTGTCGGCGGGGCCCAGCGCCCGACCGCCGGTGCCCTCCGCGATGGCCTCGAGCGCCGCCGGATCGCCGACCGGCCGGTCGAGCTCGTTGCCACCTTCGCGCACGAGGAAGATGTCCGAGGCATCGACCTGGCGACCCGCGATCGTGGCCTTCGCCTCGACCCGATAGACGCCCGGCGCGAGGCCGCCGAGCTCGTGCATCGTGGTGCCGTCGGTGCCGACCGTGAGCTTCGTGCTCTCGACCTCCTCGGCGCGCGCGGGATCGGCGCCGCGCCGCACGACGAGCGAGACCGCGCCGCCAGCGAGCGGCTGGTAGTCGCGGCCGAGCAGGCGCACGGTGACGCGGACGGGGGCGCCGGGGACGTACTCGACCGCGTCGCTGTCGACGTGGAGGTTGCGGAGGTCCGGGTCCTGGATCAGCCAGCGCATCGAGCTCTCCCAGAACTTCGTGTACTGGCGGCCGTCATCGCCCGGGCGGGCGGCGGCGAGGAAGCCCCACCGCCACACGGTGTCGGTCGTGACCGCGAGCGAGCGACCCTTGCCGTACTCGCCGGCGACGATCACGGGCATCGGCTTGCCGCCCTTGGTCCTCAGCCGCGGGTGGTTCGCGAGCACGGTCGCGTCCTTCTTCGCGCTCGCGACGAGGTTGACGCCCTCGAGCTGGGGGAGCGCCTTCCACGCCGCGATGTTGTCCTCGACGGCGTAGCGCAGCGAGGTCACGGGATGGAGCTGACCGGCCGCGGTGAGCTGCGGCGAGAACTTGCTCGTGTCGATCACCGGGCCCGCGTCGAACGGCCCGTAGAGCTCGACCGGCAGCGCGGCCGCGACCGGCGTGCCGTAGTAGCCGCCCGACGAGAACGACGCGGCGCCGCCGAGCATCGCGAGCCCGCCGCCGCCCTCGACGTAGCTGCGGATGTTCTCGAGGTAGTCGCCGATGCCGTACGGCAGGTACTCGAAGTCCTGCAGGATGATGAGGTCGAACGACGGCAGCTGCTGCTCGAACAGCTCGCGCGTGGGGAACGGGATCAGCGACATCTCGTCGTTGGGTACGAGCGAGATGTCGTCCTGCGTGCGCAGGATGAAGAACGAGATCAGGTCGACGTTCGGGTTGCTCTTCAGCATCTGGCGCAGCGAGCGGACGTCCCACGACGGCTGGCCGGCGACCTGGAGCACGCGGATCTTGTCGCGGATCACGCGGATCACGAAGCTGCGGGTGTTGTTCTCGGTGACCGCCTCGCCGGCGGCGACCGGCACCGAGATCTCGTAGACGTAGCGGCCGACGCGCGGCGGCGTGACCTCGAACGTCACGGTGACGTCGTGGTTGCCGGCCGGCAGATCGACGAGCTTCTGCCGCAGCGGCTGGCCATCCGTCGACAGCGTGATCGGCACCTGGCGCGCGGGCAGCCCGGTCGTGCGGATCACCGCGTCGATGCGCACGACGGTGCGGACGAACGCGAACTCGTCGGCCATCACCTTGGCGACCGCGACGTCCTTGAGGCCGGTGCGGCCCGCCCACACCGTGTGGACGCGCGTGTCGAGCGAGCGCAGGAAGTCGCGGACCGCGCCCTCGCCTGACTCCTCGGCGAAGCCGCCGGTCGAGGCGCCGTCGGAGATCAGCACGATGCCGGCGAGGTCACGGCCCTCGTAGCGGCTGCGCAGCTGATCGAGCGCCTTGCGCACGAGCGTGGCCTTGCCGGTCGCGGTCGCGGTGGCGAGGCCCTGCAGCGACGTCGCGCCGAGCGTCTCGGAGAACGTGTAGTAGTCGAGCTTGTGATCGACGGCCCAGGCGTCGAGCGTCTCCTGCGAGTCCGCGAGGAGCTCGCGCACGCGCTCGATCCGTGACGGCCCATCGGGGTTCTCGGCCAGCGCCATCGAGCGTGAATCGTCGACGACGATCGCGATCCGGTTGGGCTCGCGCGCGACCTGGCGGAGCTCGACGGCGGGCTCGAGGAACACCACGAGCG
>JALZOI010000858.1 GCA_030857245.1 Myxococcota bacterium | reverse complement strand
CGTCGTAGAACATCACCGCCCCGACGCGGAGCGCCCACAGCGGGGTCGGGACGGACCGGATCTCGAAGTTGCCACGCACCAGGCGCTGGCCGGCGAACTCGTTGATCGAGAAGCCGCGGAGGCCGTCGTCGGAGCCGAGGAAGAAGAAGGAGGGCTGCGACCGATTCCAGCGCGTCGCGCCGAGCACCTGCGCGACGACGCGCGCGTACTTGTACGTCGGCGTCACGATCCGCGCGCCGATCGACGCGGTGTTGTCGATGAAGCCGCTGGCGAGTCCCGGCAGCTGCTGGTAGCGGCCACCGAGCGAGGCCGAGGGCCGCACGTAGCCATCGCGACACCACGGGAAGCTCCAGGCGAGCGACGTGCTCGCGCGCTGGTAGTTGGCGTCGGAGCCCAGCGCCTCGAGGCCGACGGCGTACGACACGTCGAAGTCCGGTCCGAAGCGCACGTCCTCGGCGAGATCGAAGCTCCCGACGTTGCGCAGCGTGCGATAGCGCGGCGTGAAGAAGCCGTAGGCGACCGAGAGCTCGGAGGTCAGCTCCGAGCGCGGCAGCGCGGCGCGGCGGAACGGCTCGCGCTGCTCGACGGTCCCCGGGAAGGTGTCGAGCAGCTCGGGGCGGATGCTCGCGACCGACTGCGCGAGCGTGAGCTGGTGCTTCAGCGTCGGGCCGCCGAACTGGCGCGCCGCGTAGACGCTCGTGCCGTAGCGGCGCATCGAGTACTCCCACGGCAGCAGCTCCTCGGCGGGCGTCGTCGCGGGATCGAAGGCGCCGGGCCCGGGCGTGCTGCTGATCGAGGTCACGCACTCCTCGCCGGCGGGACACCGCAGGGGCCGCAGGTTCGTGCCGCGGAACCGCCGGTCGATCGCGAAGCGGTGACTGAACGTGACGCCGGTGCCCCACCGCGACGCGAGCGACCACAGCGGCTTCGACACCGAGATGGCGCTCTGCGAGCCCTCGGTCTGCCAGTCCCCGCCCGAGAAGCTACCGAACCGCTGCGGGAACAGCGCGTCCCGGTTGATGATCGTATCGACGCGCGCGCGCAGCTCGACGTGGCTGCCGGCGACGTTCTTGTCGATGAACAGCGGGCCCATCGCGATCGAGCCCTGATCCATGTCGAGCGCGAGCGCGAGCACGTTGCGGGTGCCGAGGAAGTTGTTCTCCGACAGCGCGAGCTGGAGGTCGGTCAGCTTGCTCTGCTGGAACGTGTACTTCGTGTTGAGCCGCAGGCTCCAGACGTCGCGGGTCACCACGAACATGTCGACCTGCGCCGGATCGGCGGACTTCACTGGCAGCACGACGATCACCGAGCTCCACAGCGGGTCGCGCAGCCGGCGCGCGGTCTCCTCGACGCGGGCCTGGTCCCACACCTCGCCGGCGCCGATCACGAGCTCCTCGCGGATCGCGTACTCCTGCGTGGTGACGTGGAAGTAGTTGAAGAACTGCAGCAGCCGCGAGCGCTCCGCGAACACGTCCTCGTTGTAGATGTGGACCTTGCCGATGACCTTGCCCCACGGCGACGGCTCGACCTCGTAGCCACGCTTCGCGATGGCGCGCAGCACACTCGCGCGCTCGAGGCTCGACAGCGTCGCGAGCCAGTCGCACCGGGGATCCTGCGCGGTGCAGACCTGCTCGGCGAGCGCGCGATCGAGGCGGGCATCGGCGGCGGCGGGCCCGGGCGTGACCGCGGCGGACGCGATCGCGAGCATCCCGCAGGCGAACCACGTCAGGCGCACGCCGGCATCGTACACGACGGCGCGATCGCCCGGCGCTGGATCCCGACGCCCGATCAGCCGTCGTGGGTCCCGCGGGTGACCCGCGGTTGCTTGCCGAGATCGTGCACGAGCGTGACGTCGGCGAACCCCGCCCGCTCGAACCGCTCGCGCACCGCGGCGGCCTGGTCGTAGCCATGCTCGACGACCAGCGCGCCGCCCGGCAGGAGGTGATCGCGCGCGGCGCTGCAGATCCGGTCGTAGAACCGGAGGCCGTCGGCCCCGCCGTCGAGCGCCATCCGAGGCTCGCCGCGGACCTCCGCCGACAGCGTGGCGATCACCGCGCTCGCGATGTACGGCGGGTTCGAGACGATGAGATCGAAGCGCTCGCGCTCGACCGGGGCGAACAGATCGCCGGTCCGGACCTCGACGCGCTCGGCGAAGCCATTGCGCGCCGCGTTCTTCGCCGCGATCGCCGCGGCCTCGGGAGAGAGCTCGGTGGCGACCACGTGCGCCGCCGGCAGCTCCTTCGCGAGCGCGATCGCGATCGCGCCCGAGCCGGTGCACAGATCGAGGACGCGACACGGCGCCGCGCGATCGGTGCGCAGCGCCCGCGCGACCTCGATCACGGTCTCGGTGTCGGGGCGCGGCACGAGCACCGAGCGATCGACGTGGAACGGCAGCCCCCAGAACTCCTGCTCCCCGAGCAGGTACGACACGCACTCGCCCGCGAGCCGGCGCTTGATGAGCCCGCGATAGGCCGCGAGCTCCTCCTCCCCGAGCGGCTTGTCGAAGCCGGTGTAGAGCTGGACGCGCGAGCACTGGAGGACGTGCGCGAGGAGCAGCTGGGCCTCGAGCCGCGACGCGCCGATCCCCGCTTCGGTGAAGCGCTGGGTCGTCCAGTCCAGTACGGAGAGCGTCGTCCACGCCACGCGCCCGTATAGCATCCGCGCACCGCGTGGTGCGGGACCGATCCCTCAGCCGAGGATGACGAGGTCGGCGTGGTTGACGCCGGTCGGGCCCGTCACGACGAGCGCGTCGACCGCCGCGAGCGCGGTCCCGGCGTCGCAGCGTGCGAGCGCGGCGGCGCCATCGATCCCGGCGGCGACGAGCGCGTCCCACGTCGCGCCATCGACGATCGAGCCGGCGGCGGCGGCCCGGTGGCGCGGGGTCGGCCCGTCGGTGCCGTCGCTGCCGAGCACGATCGCCGTGCGGTCGGTGCCCCGC
>JALZOI010000009.1 GCA_030857245.1 Myxococcota bacterium | reverse complement strand
GGCGATCGCTGCTCGGTCGTGTTGGCGGGTGGTTCGGCGGGCTGCGGCGCGAGCGCTGAAGCTGCGGGCACGGGCGTCGCAGCGGACGTGTCCTCTGGTATACCCGCGTCGATGACGCCGCCCGAGCCGCCCGGTGAGCCCCCATCTGGAGGCGTGCCGCGCACGACGTCGGAGACGTTACCGCCGCCAGTGAGCGGACCTACGACAGCAAGCGGACCTGTCCGAAGCAAGACCGCGACCCTGTTCGCCGCCGATGGCTCGGGGCGGCAGTTCCTCAGGCGCTGGGGCTTCCCGCTGTTCCTGGTGCTCGTGCTCTTCGTCGGACGCAAGGTCCTCTTGCCGTTCGTGTTCGCCGGCCTGATCGCGTACATTCTCGCGCCCGTCGTCCGCCGGATGTCCGAGCGCAAGGACGGCACACGGCGGATGCCGCGCGGGCTCGCGATCATCATCTGCTACCTCGTGTTCATCGCGATGGTGACCGGCTTCATGTTCCTGCTCGTGCCCAGGCTCTCGAGCGACGTCGCGCGGATCGGCCAGGAGGCGCCGGGTCTCTACAAGAAGGCGAACGAGGAGTGGACGCCACAGATGGCGCGCTGGCTCGAGACGCGCTTCCCGTCGCTCGCCGGCGTGAAGACCGTGCCCGAGGAGCCGGCGATCGTGCAGGACGTCCCGCTGCCGCCCGGCACCGCGTTCACGATGACGCCACTGCCCGACGGCCGGTTCGCGCTCCAGCTCGCGCCGAACGGCGTCGACATCAAGCCGCTGCCCGAGGGCGCGTATCACATCAGCGCGAACCAGACCGCGCCCGAGCCGCTCGTGCTCGAGGACAAGCTACGCGCCTTCGTGAAGAAGGGGATGATCGGGCTGCAGAGCAAGCTCGACGATCTCGTGCGGCTCGGTCAATCGCTGCTGACCGCGTTCATCCGCGGCATCTTCCTGTTCTTCTTCACGCTGATGATCGGCGCCTTCATCCTGATCGACATGGAGAAGGTGCACTCGTTCCTGCGCAGCATGTTTCCGCAGAACGTGCGCGCGGATTACGACGTCATCATTGCCGGCATCGATCGCGGGCTCTCCGGCGTGATCCGCGGCCAGCTCGTGATCTGCCTGATCAACGGCATCCTCACGTACCTCGGCATGCTGATCTTCGGCGTCAAGTACAGCCTGATCCTCGCGGTCGTCGCGGCGCTGCTGACGCTGATCCCGATCTTCGGATCGATCCTGAGCTCGATCCCGATCGTGCTCGTCGCGCTGGTCTCCGGTGATGCCGGTATCGACATCGCGCGCGGGCTCGCGATCGGCCTGTGGATCATCGGTATCCACTTCATCGAGGCGAACGTCCTCAATCCGAAGATCATCGGCACCGCGGCGAAGATCCATCCGGTGCTCGTCATCTTCTCGCTGTTCTTCGGCGAGCACACGTACGGCCTCGTCGGCGCCTTGCTCGCGGTGCCCGTGCTGTCCGCGATCCAGGTCGTGTTCATGTTCCTCTATCGCAAGACGTGGAAGCAAGGCCCGGGCGGACGCGGCGAGACCGGCCCGCTGCCACGCACGCAGACCCCCACCACACCGCTCGCGCCGACGCGATCGTGATCGGTGCCATGCGGCCTGGTAGTCACGACCACGACGCCGGTTGATGCGCGGCCCAGCGGGTGGTACGCCCTGATCATGGGGCTGCGAACGATCGCGCTGCTGGGGTGCCTCGCGATGCCGGCGCTCGCGCACGCGCAGCCTAGTGACCCGTACAAGCAGCGCAAGCCCGAGCCGCCGCCGAACATCCCGGTGCCGACGCCCGAGCAGCTGCCGCCGCCGCGGCCAGGCGATGACGTCGTGCTCGCCGAGCAGGTCGCGCGTACGATCGTGCAACGCGCGCAGGAGCTGTTCGATGCGCGGGTCTACGTCGACGCCAAGCAGCTCGCCGTCGAGGCTCTCGTGCGCAGCCCGCGCGGCGCCGCGGCCGAACAGGCGCGCTTCCTGATCCGTTCGATCAACCAGCAGCTCGGGATCTCGGACGACGCACCGAAGCCGATCGATCCACCGCCGGTCGACCTGACCCCCATCGGCGACTCGACACGGCCAGTCACAGCACCGCTGCCACCGATCATCGAGCCCACGCCCGAGCGCGGCGGCTCGGTCCGCACGCGCACGATGGTCTCGACTGCGATCTGGGGCGGCGTGATGGGCGGCCTGTTCGCCGACGCGATCGACGTCGATGGTACGACCGGTAGCGACATCGCCATCGGCGCGGCGGTCGGGGCAGGGCTCGGCGGCCTCACGGGTTCGTTGATCGCGCGCAAGCAGTACACGCGCGGTGACATCGCGCTCGTCGACACGTTCGCCGGCATCGGCACGGTCGGCGGGCTGACGCTCGGCATGCTGATGCAGCCCGCCGAGAGCGAGGCCTACTCGGTGAACGCGATGCTCGGTGTCGTGGGCGGCCTCGCGATCGGCTACATCGCGGCGCCAGAGACCAACACCACGCAACGCCGGATGATCCGGGTCGCGGGGATCGCGGCGATCGGCGGCGCGCTGCCGTTCCTGCTCTACGCCGGCATCTACGACGACACCTCGACGGGCGACGAACGCCTCGTCGGCGGACTCGCGACGACCGGCCTCGTGATCGGCACGTACCTCGGATTCCGGCTGACCGGCGACATCGACGTCGGACTCGACGTGCGAGACGGCGCGAAGCCCGCCGCCAGCGATGCCCCGGCCGCGCTCGTCGGCCGCCACTCCGATGGTCGGTGGTCTGCGGGCTCGCTCGCAGTGCAGCCGCTGTCACGCACGCTCGCGCCCCAGCGCGGCATGCTCGTCCCGCTCGTCGGCGCGCGCTTCTAGTTACTTCTGGTCACGGACGCCGCACACGGAACACGAGCGCGCCGCCGAGCCGGACGTCCTCGTAGTCCGCGAACCCGATCCGCTGGAGCCACGCGCGGAGCTCGCTCGGCGCGAACCGGCGGATGCCGGCGGCGCGTGCGGCGAGCCGGCCGAACAGCGATGGCGCCTCGGCGAACGTCGAGCCGACGTAGTGGCCGCCCGGCCGCAGCACGCGGCGGATCTCGCGGAACACGAGCTCGGGATCGTCGTAGGCGTGGAGCGCGCCCGCGTTGTTGACGCCGCCGAACGCACCGTCGACGAACGGCAGCGCGTGGGCGTCGGCGCGGACGAGCACGACGTTCGTGTAACCGCCGGTCCGCTGCGCGGCGACGTCGAGCATCGCGCGCGAGATATCGAGGCCGACGATCAGCGCACCAGGCGCGGCGGCGGCGAGCGCACGTGCGAACGCGCCGGGCCCGCACGACAAGTCGAGCCACGGACCCGGGCGGTCGTCGATCGAGAGGCCGTGCTTGTGGATGAACAGCTCGCCCGACAGCCCGCCGACCGCGGCACCGGCGCCGGCGCCGGCGAACAACCGGACGAACGTCGGGCGCCAGAACCGATCGTAGACGCGCGCGACGAGATCGCTCTCCATCAGCCGCTGCTCGGTCGTGGTCAACGGCGGTTCTCCGACCGAGACGTCGATCAGGTCGATGAAGCCGGCGGAGGCGCTCGCCGGCTCGAGCCCGCACGCGGAGCACCTGGGTGTCCGCAGGTCGGAGAACGGGGCTCCTGCGCGGCAGCGCGGGCAGGACAGGATCGGCAGGACGGCGGGATCCACAGGTGCGTCGGGTTGTAGCTGAAAGGACGGAGGGATTTCTTGAATGCGGACCGCCTTTTGGGTACGACGCCACCTCAGAGGGAACATGTCCGTCATCAAGTGGGTACAGGGGGTCGGGGCAACGTATGTCCCGGTGCTGATGCTGGCGGTCGTGCCGGCGCTCGGGCAGTCCAGCAGCGCGCATGCGCAGCCGGCCGCGCCGAAGCCTGCCGAGCAGGCGAAGCCGGCCAGGCCGGCGAAGCCGAGGCCGACCCGCAAGGTCAAGCAGCCCGCGCTCGAGCTGGCGCCGCACGTCGCCGCGCTCGCGGGCGTCGATGTCGAGGCCGCGGCGAAGGCGGCCGATGCACTCGGTTCGAGCGATCTGCCTGCCGCCCACGACGCGCTCCTCGACGCACTCGCGCTTGGGATGCCAAAGACCGTCGCGGTCCCGGCGATCGCCGCGCTCGCGCGCCATCCCGCGCCGTCCGACGTGCCGGCGCTCACGCGCTACGCCGGTCATCACGATCAAGGCGTCCGCAGCGCCGCGCTCACCGCGCTCGCGCTCTATCCCGATCCGACGGCACGCGCGGCCGTGATCGGTGGGCTTCACGACCCGGCTCCGGCGGTGCGTGCGGCTTCGGCGACGGCGGCGGGTCGCGGTCGGATCCGCGATGCAGTCGAGCCAATGTTCAAGCTGATGGCGCGCGGCGAGGAATCCGCGGCGCTCGGGCTCGCGGCGATGGCCGATGCCGATCTCGCGGCCAAGCTCGCCGATCAGCTCGGCAAGGTGCCCGATCCGACGCTCGCGGTCGCGCTCGGCGCGATCCTCAAGCGGAGTGATTTCGGACCGGATCCGGCGCGCGTCGAGATCGTGCGCGCGATCGCGAAGATCCAGGATGCCGCCGCCGTTGGCGTGTTGACCGACTACCTCGACTCCTCGCCAAAGACACCACCGCGGCCATCGCGCCAGGAAGCGCAGGCCGTCGTCGAAGCGCGGCTCGGTGGAGGCAAGCAGTGAAGAAGCTCGTGCTCGCCATGGTCACTCCGATCCTCGGCTTCGGCTTGGGCTTCGCGCTCGTGTTCGCCGTGCTGTTGCTGATGCTCGGTGCGTGCGGCGGCAAGGCCGTGTTCCGGCTGTCCTCCGACGAGAACAACCCCTACCAGCTCGAGCAGACGCTCTCGCGTCGCCAGCTTCCCGCGACCCCGACGCCGGTCAGTGGGCGGCCCCGCGTGTTCGCGCTCACCGCGGGCTCGCCGAAGACGATCGTCGCGTACGACCTCGACAGCGGCAACGTGCTCTGGAAGGCGGACGCCGACGTCGCGTCGCGAATCGCCGTCGGTGGTGACTTCATCGTCGCGCTCGAGGGCAAGCAGCTGGTGGCGCGTGATCAGGCGCGCGGCGCACCGCGCTGGCGGGCCGCGATCGACGGCAAGTTCGTCGGTGCAGCTGCCGATCGCGAGCGCGCGTATGTGGTCTCGCAAGATGGCTCGACCTGGTGGCTCGCGGCGCTCGACGGCAACACGGGCCGCGAGCTGTGGAAGGCCGATGCGGCCGGCGAGCTCGGCACGCCCGCGGCGCACGGCGGCGTCGTGTACGCGCCGTTCCTCCGGCAGTGGCTGTCGATCGTCGACGGCAAGACCGGCAAGCAGCTGACCCGCGTGCGCGGCGTCGACGAGCAGATCTCGATGCTGCACGTCACCAGCCAGCGCGCGTACTACGGCTCGAAGCAGGGCGTCTTCGTGCTGGACGAGAAGAGCGCGTCGGGCAAGCGAGCGGATGCGACCTACGGCACCGTCACCGTGCCGCCGCAGCTCGAAGGCACCGCGTACGGCGTCGACGCGTACGACCCGGTGCAGCTGGCGTACAGCGCAGCGGATCGCAAGCGCGTCCTGTGGACGACGACGACGGTCGATGGCCAGCTCCGCCTCCCCGGCGAGGGCTACGCGATCCACTACTTCCGCTACGTGCTCGGCTTCGACCCGAGCGGCGAGCTGCGCTGGGCCTATAGCCATCCGCGTGTCGAGCTCGTCGCGTCCGAGCACACCGGCACGGTGATCGCCGGGATCTCGACGAACGGCGAGATCGTCGCGCTCGATCCGAAGACCGGCGCAGTGCGCGCTCGCAAGAGTCTCGGCACGACGTCGCCGGTGCTCGGCGCGACGTTCGACGCCGATGGCTGGGCGCCGACCGGTGAGGCCGAGCCAAGTGATCCGGTTGCCGTGCTCGTCGCGATCGCGCGCGACCGCGAGGCGCGCTTCGATCGCGTCAAGGAGCTCGCGGTCCAGCGGCTGGCGAAGCTGGAGGGCCCCGAGGTCACGAGTCATCTGTTGACGGTGCTGTCGGACAAGCGTCAACCGGCAAAGCTCAAGGATACGGTCGTCGAGCTGCTCGTCGCCCGCCACGATCCGTCGAGCCTCCCCGTGCTCGTCGCCCAGCTCTCGATCCGGACCGACTACCTCGCGGGCAGCGAGCCCGATGCCCTCGGGCCGGTGGCGAAGGCGATCGCCGGGCTCGGCGGCCAGAAGCTCGACCCCAAGGCCGTCGCCGCCGCGCTCGCGGCCCTGCAAGTCCACCTCGATGCGCCGACCACGCCGAGCTCCGATCTCGCGCTGGTGATCGGCGCGATGGCTGCAATCGGTGGCGGCGCGGAGCGCCTGGCGCTCGGCTCTCACCTGCTGCTCTATCACGCGAGCGAGGAGCTCGGCGACGACGCCGGCTGGCAGCGGTCGATCGTGGTCGCGCTCGGCAAGGGCGGCCCCGGCGAGCGCGAGCTGCTGCGGTACGTGGTCGCGGATCCGCGCACCCGCCCAGGTCTCGCGTCGACGATCCGCGAGACGCTCCCTGCCGATTGACCGGAGGCGAGGTTCGCCGTCCGGCGAAGCGAGCGCGCAGGTCAGCAATTGACAGCGACCGCACGGCCAGTCACGCTCGATGGTCCGTGCCAGGTCGTCGGTTCAGAGTCGTGATCTGTCGCGGGCCGGAGTGCGGTGATCGCCGCGGCTCGGCGGTGCTGCACGACGCGTTTCGGTCCGCCCTCGACACCCAGGGCGCGCGCGAACACACCGAGCTCGTATGGCAGAGCTGTTTCGGCCGCTGCACGCAGGGACCCAACGTCCTGGTGCGAGAAATTGTCACGGCAGAGCCGGCCCTGGGGAGCGGGTTAGCAACGCTGCCCGGGCCACGTGGCCTGACTGCTCTGTATAATCGCGTGGACGCCGAGCGAGCCGAACGGATCGTCGCGGCTCACGTCGTCAAAGGTCAGATCGTGCGTGAGTTTGTGGAGCGACCTGGCATTCAAGTCAGCGAGCCCGTAGCATCGACGATGCCGACGGTAAGGAAAGACCCCGAGCAATGATGCGAACTTTCATCGCGAGTCTCTCTATGTTCCTGGGCCTGTCGCTGTGCGTGGCTGGTGCCGGTTGTAAGGGCGAGACCGTCGTCAAGCCTGACCCGCAGACCAAGGCCGATCTCGAGCAGTGTCAGAAGGACAAGGCCGAGAAGGACAAGCTGATCAAGGCCGTCGAAGAAGAGAACGCGCGGCTGATGCGCGGGCAGGGCAGTGCCGGCGAGATCGTGGTCGCGATCGAAGGCACCGCCCTGACGGTTCGGCCGGGCAAGCCCGGCGAGGTCCGGCCGATCGACGACAAGGCTGCAGCCGCGGCCTCGAAGGAGTTTCTCGACGTGGTCGCTCGGTCGCGCGGCGCGATCCAGAAGTGCTACGAGCAGGCGCTGAAGAAGAACACCGGCCTGCAGGCCAAGACGATCACGCTGACAGTCTCCGCGAGCTTCTCGGCGGCCGGCGCGTACAAGACCTCGTCGTTCGCGCCCTCGCTCGGTGACACGTTCGACAACTGCATCCGCACGGTCGCGAGCAAGTGGGCGCTGCCGACCAATTCGCCGGCGATGACGTTCAAGGCGCAGGTGTCGCTGACGCCGTCGTGAGCAAGCTCAAGGAGCTCGAGAAGAGGCTCCGCGACGAGCCTGAAAATCTCGGGCTCAGGGTGATGGTGGCCGGCGCGCTGCGCGAGGCGGGGAGACAGCAGGACGCCGTCGAGCTCTACCGCTCGGTGGCGATCGCGTATCGCGATCAGGGCCGTAGCCAGCAGGCGATAGCGGTGTGTCGGAGCATTCTCGAGATCGCGCCGGACGATCCGTCCTGCCACGCGCTGCTCGCCGCGCTCGTCGTTCACCACAAGGGACGCAGCGGGCGCGACACCGGGCAGGTCTACGGCAACGAGATCGTGCTCGAGGTCGGCACGCCGCCACCGGCCGCCGAGCGGTCCGCTCCCGTGCAAGGCGAGCCACGTCCCCGGCGATCGTCGTTCGACGAGACGCCGCTTCCCGGGCCGCTGCCTTACCACGTCGCCGATCCGACGACGCGTAGCCTGAAGAAGCTCTCGGAAGCTGATCTCGGCATGCCGGTGAGCGAGGGAGCCAAGACGCGGCCCGGCCCAACATGGAGGGGCCGCGATTCACTCGGGGCCCCGGGGATCGACGGCGGAACGTCACCGGGTGTCGAGGGCATCGCCAGTGCGGCTCGCCAGATCTCGGCGTCGCTGGTCTCGGGCAGGGCTCCCGAGCACGGCGACATGTCGGCCGAGCTCGACACCCGACGCCGGCGCCGCATCGAGTCCAGCGACCTCCGCAAGATCACGCTGCCGCCGCCGACCGCCCCCATCGAGCGGTACGACCTTGTCGACGAGGACGCGCAGACGCCGCAGCCACACGAGACGTTCCGCATGCGCGGCGGGGACCGCGATGCCGATACCGAGCAGGAGGACGAGGACGACGGCATTCCGACGCTGAGCGACGAGGATCTCGACGAGCCGACGCGGCCGCGCGATCAGCCACTCGAGGTCATGCTGCGCGCGGAGTCCGAGGGGCCGCTCGCGAGCCCGTTCTTCGCGCCGCTGCCCGCCGATCGCCGCGGCCAGGTGCTGATGCGGTTCCATCGCAAGGTCGTCAGGGCGGGCACGACGGTGATCCGCCAGGGCGAGACGGGGCACGCGCTGGTGCTCGTCGAGCGTGGTCAGCTCGAGGTCCGGATCGAGCGCGCGAGTGGCATGCCGTACCAGCTGACGCCGATCGTCGCCGGCGACTACGTCGGCGAGGCGGCGCTGCTCTCGCGAACCCCGGCCCCCGCACAGGTCGTCGCGGCAACCGACTGCGAGCTGCTGCTCCTCACGGCGCGGGACTTCTACGAGATCGCGGGCGCGTTCCCGGCGCTCTGGGCCGATCTCAAGGACGTCGCCGAGCGCCGCACCCGTGAGGTCGAGGCCCGGCTCAAGCGGTGAGCGGACTCACGATCGCTTCGTCTTGAGAATCCGCTCGAGCGCCATGCCGGCGGCGCGCGCGGCGAGCGCGAGCTGATCGTCGAACGTGTGGCGCATGCGATGCTCGCCGAACAGCACGCCGACCACGCGCTCGCGGATCGCGACCGGCACCAGCAGGATTTCGGGGGGGCAGGCGCCGAGCACGGCGGCGAGGAACGTGCGGCTCGCGTCGTCGTGCATCGGTCCGCGATAGGGCAGGCGCGTATCGACGACGTCCTGCAAGGTCGACGGTCGATCGAGCTGCAAGCTCGCGGTCGGCAGCATGCTCGGTGTCGGATGAATCGAGAAGATGGTGAGTCCGGCACCCGGCTTGATCGAGAAGAAGCCGGCGCGGCGGTGCGACTCGGCGAGGTGCGCGATCATCAGCGAGATGACCGCGTTGCGATCGGTCGTGCGCTCGAGCGCGTTGATGAGCTCGATCGAGCGCGACGTCGCTTCCTCGAGCGCGCGCACCAGCGAGGTGGCAGTCTGCGCAGCCGGCGTGCCGCGCGAGGCCTCGGGCGGCGACGGCGGCGCGACGATCAGCGGTGCAGAGTCGACGTCGAGTGGGATCGCGTTCGGCACGTCGTCGTCGCTGCCGGGGATCGCGCCGAGCAGCGGTGGCGGGATCGTGGTGCCGGGCGGGCCCCAGCCGTCGTCGACGGGATCGTAGTCGTTCGAGGTCGGCGCGCCGCGCAGATGACCGGGGACGACCTCGGACGTCCGCGCGGGGATGGCCTCGTCGAGCTCGGCCGCCGACATCACGGCGGTGTGATGGCCCTCGTCGTCATCGCCCGACACCGACGGAGGTCGCGCATGTCCACGCGGATCGGCCGTACGCGGCGCGGTCGGCCGCGGCGCGGTCGCGACGTGCGACCCGGTGTCGCGGCGATCTGGACTTGGCGGGGCGGCGAGCGTCTCGTCCGTCGAGTCGCCAGGCTCGGGGGCGACGGCGCGCGCGTTGAGCCGCGTCGGATCACCGTCGAGATCGGGACGCATCGTCTCGGATGTGGTGGCCCGGTCGTCGACGACCATGTCGGGAACTCCACCGGACTCGGTGTCGCGATGCGGCCGCGTCGCCGCCGCGACGATGCCGATGCCGACCTGCGTGCGCTTGTCGCGACGCCCGGGCTTCGGCAGGTCGAGCACGACCACGTCATCGTCGCCATCCTCGGGCGCGGTTGGCCCGTGGGTGCGCCGCTGCCCGGTCGGCTCGTCGGTCTGCGCGCGGTGCCCGGATGATGACAAGAGCAGCACGGGCTCGGAGTCGTCGCGCGTGTAGTGCTCGTGGATCACGACCCCGACGCTCGTATCGTCGACCTCGATCGTGGTCGCTGGAGCGCCGAGCTGGGGGCGATGCGGAACCACGCTGTCGAGCTCGCCGGACGCCTCGGTCTCGATCATCGACGGCGGCGGTGCGAGGGCGTCCTCGGCGATGATGATCCGTGGTTCGTCGTCGTCGATCAGGCGGACCGGACCCGTGTCGATGTTGACCTCGCCGGCCCGCGCTGCGAGCTCGGGCGGATCCGTCTTCGCCTTGCGTCGACGCGGCGGCAGCTTGCGCGGTCCGGTCGGATCCTCGTCGGGTCGCACCACGCCCGCGCCCTCACGCCCCTCGTCGGGCTCGTCGACCTCCATCGTGATCACCGGGCCACTGATCTGATCGATCACGCTGGCCGCGCCCGAGTCTTCGTCGCTGTGTGCCTCGGGGATCGGCGGGCGGATCGACGGCGCGCGGCGCACCGGCACCCGGATCTCGCCGGAGATGCTGCGCGCACGCGGACGATTTGGCGTGGCGTCGTCGTCCGTCGGTGCGGGAGCAGGCGTCGACGACGGCGGATCGAGCGGATCGCTGCTCGGGCGCACCGCGTCGATCGGACCGGTCCGCGGTGCGACCGCGTGGTGCCGGGTGATCTCGACGCGCCCGGTGTCGCCCTTCGTCCGCGGGATCGTGGCCTGCGGGGCACTCGCGCCGCCTGTGGGCGCCGGGCTGGCGCCGGGCTGCAGGAGCCGCAAGCCGAGCGCGGTGAGGTGACCGTAGTAGTGCGCGAGGCACCACGCGATCTGCATCTGGCTCGCGACCGCGCGCACGACATACGTGCCGGTGAAGAACGCGATCTCGTCGACGGCGTGGCGATCGGACGGGTCGCTCATCGCGACGGTGAGGTTGTTGTCGTTGTCGAGCGCGACCGGGATGGCGCGCAGCTCGATCGCCATGTCACTCGGGATCGCGGCGATCACCTTGACCGGCAAGCGCGCGAGCGTGTTGGGATTGACCTGCGGGACGAGCAGGCGAGACCGGTAGAAGTCGGTCAGCGCATCGTCCTCGATCGCGCCCTTGGCGACGAGCTGCTCACCGATCGTGCCACCGACCTCGGTGACGATCGCACGCGCGTCGTCGAGGGCACTGGAGGAGACCAGCCCCGAGCGAACCAGTAGGGCGCCCGCATCGTCGGCCACGTTGTCTTGAATGGGCGGGACAAGTCCCGGCCCGTCGGTGATCATGTCGACAGCTCGCCCGCCATGTCAACGAATCCGCGGATCTACCTGGACTTCAATGCAACGGCCCCGCTGTCGGCGGCTGCCCGCGAGGCGATCGCCGGCGCCCTGGCGGTGACCGGCAACCCGTCCTCGATCCATGCCGAGGGCCGCCAGGCCCGCGATCTCGTCGAGCGAGCTCGCAACCAGGTCGCCATCCTCGCGGGGCGGCCGCGCGAGCAGATCGTGTTCACGAGCGGTGGTACCGAGGGAAACAGCCTCGGCGTCCTCGGCCTCGCGGCAGTCGTGGAACGGCGTGGCGGTCCGCGTGTCGTGGTGACCACGGCGATCGAGCATCCATCACTACGCGGTCCAATCCAGGTCCTCGCGGCCCGCGGCTGGGAGATCCGGGGAGGCGGGCCGGCCCGTCTGGACAATGGCAGCATCGCTGGGGCGGGCCTCGTCGCGATCGCGGCGGTCAACCACGAGCTCGGGACCATCGCCGACCTGCCCACGATCGCGGCAGCCGCGCGCGCCGCGGGTGCGCTACTCCACGTCGACGCCGTGCAGGCGGCCGGCAAGCTCGCGCTCGGCGAGATCGAGGCGGATACTCTCGTCGTGTCGGCGCACAAGCTCGGCGGTCCCGCCGGCAGCGGCGCGCTCGCGATCACGCTCGACGACGCGCTGCCGCTGCTCGAGGCGGGGCACCAGGAGCGCGGGCGGCGACCCGGCACCGAGAACGTGCTCGGCATCGTCGGCTTCGGTGCGGTCGCCGCCACCGTCGACGTCGCCGGTTGGGCCGCCGTCGCCGTGCTCGGCGACCGGCTCGAGGCCGGGCTGCGGGCGCTCGACGGCGTCCGCATCCACGGCGCCGGTGCGCTGCGCATCGGCGGCACGGTCAACGCGGGCTTCGCCGGGGCCCGCGGCGAGTCGCTCGTCGTCGCCCTCGATCTCGAGGGGATCGCGACGTCGACAGGCGCAGCCTGTACCTCGGGGTCGGTCCAGCCTTCGCCCGTGCTGCTCGGGCTCGGCCTCGCGCCGGAGCAGGCACGCGAGGCGGTGCGCTTCAGCCTCGGTCGATCCACCACGCGAGCCGAGGTCGAGCACGTCCTCGCGTGCCTGCCCGCACTCCTCGCGCGGGCGCGCGCGTATGCACCGCGTCGCGCGTGAGACGATCTCACCACGACGGTGCGTGACGCGGCCCGATTTCCTGCGGATACTGGCCCACTCCGATGTTGAACGAAGCCGAGCCCGAGCAGATCCGCGCCCACGCTCGGCTGGCGCGGATCCTCGATAGCATCACCGACCCGTTCACGGTGCTCGACCGCGAGCTCCGGTTCGTGCACGTCAACGAGTCCGCCGCGCGGCTCGTCGGGAAACGTCCGATCGAGCTGATCGGCCGCATGATCTGGGACGTGGTGCCCGAGGCCAAGGACTCCGACGTCGGGCGCGCCTACACCCAGGTGATGTCGACGCGCAAGGAGGTCACCATCGAGGCGCACTTCGCGCGCTGGGATCGCTGGTTCGAGGCGAGCATCTATCCGCTCGAGGACGGCATCGCCGTGTACTCGCGCGACGTCACGATGCGCAAGCACGCGATGGAGATGACGACGCGGCTCGCGCGCCACGCGGCCCTGCGGGCGGAGATCAGCGGGATCCTCTCCGACGAGCGGGACCTCTCGAAGATGCTGGGCCGGTGCTGCGAGGCGCTCGTCGAGCACCTCGACGTCGCCTTCGCCCGGGTCTGGACGGTCGACGAGTCGGCTGCGACCTTGCTGCTGCAAGCGAGCGCGGGGATGTACACGCACCTCGATGGTCCGCATCGAGCGGTGCCCGTCGGCAAGTTCAAGATCGGCCGGATCGCCGCGAACCGCACGCCTCATCTGACCAACAGCGTCGCCACCGATCCCGAGATCGGGGATCCCGCGTGGGCGGCGCGCGAGCAGATGGTGGCCTTCGCCGGCTACCCGCTGATCGTCGACGGGCGGGTGATCGGGGTGTTCGCGATGTTCGCGCGCCAGCCGATCCACGAGGATACGCTGGCGGCCCTCGCGAGCATCGCCGACGTCCTGGCGCAGGGCATCGTCCGCCGCACGACCGAGCTCGAGCTCGAGCAGCGGATGGAGGACCTCGCGCGCTCCAACGCGGATCTCGAGCAGTTCGCCTACGTGGCGTCGCACGATCTGCAGGAGCCGCTGCGCATGGTCGCGAGCTACAACCAGCTGCTCGCGCGGCGCTACAAGGGCAAGCTCGGCGAGGATGCCGACGAGTTCATCGGCTACACCGTCGAGGGCGTCACGCGCATGCAGCGCCTCATCAATGACCTCCTCGCATACTCGCGCGTCGGGACGCGCGGGGGGCGACAGGAGCAAGTCGACCTCGAGGTGGTGCTCGTCGAGGCCCTGGCCAACCTCCAGACCTCGATCGCGGAGCACGCGGCCGTCGTCACCCACGATCCGCTGCCCAAGGTCAACGGTGACCCGGGGCAGCTCATCCAGGTGTTTCAGAACCTGATCGGCAACGCGGTGAAGTTCCACGGCGAGGAGCCGCCGCGCGTCCACATCGGCTACGAGAAGACCCGCCGGGGCGCGACGATCAGCGTGCAGGACAACGGCATCGGCATCGATCCGCAGTACTTCGACCGCATCTTCGTGATCTTCCAGCGACTCAACGCGCGCGAGGACTACCCCGGCACCGGCATCGGGCTCTCGATCTCCAAGAAGATCATCGAGCGCCATGGCGGCCGGGTCTGGGTGGAGTCGGCGCCCGGCAAGGGCTCCAAGATCTTGTTCACGCTGGCCGAGCCACCGAGGAGTCTGTCATGAACGTCAAGCCGATCGAGATCTTGCTCGTCGAGGACAACCCGGGCGATGTGCGGTTGACCGAGGAGGCCCTCCGCGAGGGCAAGGTGCGCAACAACCTCCACGTCGCCCGCGACGGCGTCGAGGCGATCGCGTTCCTCCGGCGCGAGGGCAAGTTCGCCAACGCGACGCGACCGGAGCTCGTGCTGCTCGATCTCAACCTGCCGCGCAAGGACGGGCGCGAGGTGCTCTTCGAGATCAAGAACGACCCGGATCTCCAGACCATCCCCGTCGTAGTGCTGACCACGTCGTCGGCCGAGGTCGACATCCTCAAGAGCTACAAGCTCCACGCGAACTGCTACATCACGAAGCCGGTCGACCTCGAACAGTTCGTCAAGGTCGTCAAGTCGATCGACGACTTCTGGCTCACCGTCGTCAGGCTCCCGAGCGACGTGCCGTGAAGATCCTGCTCGTCGAGGACAGCCGCGCCGATGCCCGGTTGTTCGCCGAGCTCCTCTCGGAGGTGCCGGGGCGTCCCTTCCAGCTGACCACCGTGGACACGCTGGTGGCGGCCACGGCAGCGGTCGTGGATCACGACGTGGTCTTCCTGGATCTCTCGCTGCCCGATGCGCACGGGCTGTCGACGCTGACGTCGATGCTCGCCGCCGCGCGCCAGACCCCGATCATCGTGCTCACCGGCAACTCGGACGATCGCGTCGCGGTCGATGCCGTCAAGGCCGGCGCGCAGGACTACCTGGTCAAGTCCGAGATCACGCCACAGCTGATCGCGAAGACCGCGCGCTACGCGATCGAGCGCAAGCTCGCCGATGCCAACGCGAAGCGACTCGCCAGCTCCGACGAGGCGATGCGCCGCGCGAAGTTCAGCTCGAGCATCACGGCCGCCATCACCGCCTCGCTCGACCTCGACGAGACCCTCGGTGAGGTCGCGAAGCTGTGGGTGCCGACGCTCGCCGATTACTGCGTCATCGACCTGGTCCGCCATCATCGGATCGAGCGGGTCGCGTTCGCCGCGACCGAGGCCGGGCGCGATGCCGAGCTGCGCCAGCTCGGCACCTACGTCCCGGGCCCCACCCATCCCAGGAGTCCCGTGCTCGCCGCGATCGAGGGCCGTGCGTCCGTCCTGATCGAGCGCTTCGACCCCGTCGCGATCGCCCCGGATCCCGCCTACGCCGACCTGTGCCACCGGCTCGACACGCGGTCGATGCTCGTCACTCCGCTGATCGCGCGAGGACGCGTCGTCGGCGCCATCAGCGGCGTGATGGGGTCGTCGGGCCGCGCGTACGACGACGACGCGCTGCGGCTCGCCGAGGAGGTCGCGGAGCGGGTCGCGCTCGGCATCGATAACGCATCCCTGTATGCGTCGGCGCAGCGCGCGATCCGCGGGCGTGACGAGCTGATCGCCGTGGTCTCGCACGACCTGCGCAACCCGCTCAACATCGTGACGCTCGCGCTCCAGATGGTGGACCGCGATCCGGAGACGCTGCGGTCCGCCTTGCCGCGGGCGATGCGCGGCGTCGATCGCATGCAGCGGTTGATCGACGACCTGCTCGACGTCGCCCGCATCGACAACGGCACGCTCAACGTCGAGCTCCGGCCGGTCGACCTCGGCAGCATCCTCGAGGACGCCTTCGAGCAGCACAAGGTGCTCGCGGCCGACAAGCGGATCCATCTGGTACGCGCCTTCGACGGGCAGATCGCCGCGGTCGCGGATCGCCATCGCCTCGGGCAGGCGCTCGCGAACCTCGTCGGCAACTCGCTCAAGTTCACGCCGGCCGGTGGCTCGATCCGGATCGGCGCCGAAGGTGACGGTGCCCGGGTCGCGATGTGGGTCGCCGACACCGGCCCGGGGATCGCGCCCGAGCACCTCGATCACATCTTCGATCGGTTCTGGCAACCCGAGCAGCGCCGCGACGGGATCGGCCTCGGGCTCGCGATCGTCAAGGGCATCGTCGACGCGCACGGTGGCTCGATCGAGGTCGACAGCCGGCTGGGCGCCGGCACGACGTTCCGGATCCTGCTGCCCGGCGGCACCGACCGCATCGTCGCGATCCACTGACCCGCCACGGCGCCCAGCCCCGCCATCCGGCGCTCCCGGTGGAGCCCCGTTCCACGGCGCCGGTCGCCAGTAAGCGTGTGGATCGGTTGCGGTTTCGCTGCCTTGAATTGTCCGGGGCGCCAGGGTATTGCACCCCCATGCGTGACGTCGTGATCGTCGGTGCCGCGCGCACCGCAATTGGCAGCTTCCTCGGCTCTCTCGCGTCGGTGCCGGCGCCCAAGCTCGGTGCGACCGCGATCAAGGCGGCGCTCGAGCGCGCGGGTGTCGCGCCCGGCGACGTCGGGCTCGTGCAGATGGGCAACGTGCTCCAGGCGGCGGTCGGCCAGGCGCCGGCGCGGCAGGCGCTGCGCTACGCCGGGCTCCCCGACTCGGTCCCCGCCGTCACCGTCAACAAGGTCTGCGGCTCGGGCCTCGAGGCGGTGATCGCCGCGGCGCGCGCCATCGCACTCGGCGAGATCGAGATCGCGGTCGCCGGCGGCATGGAGTCGATGTCGAACGCCCCGCACGCGATGCGCGGCATCCGCAACGGCACGAAGATGGGCGCGCTCGACACGGTCGACACGATGGTGCACGACGGCCTGTGGGATCCGTACTCCAACCAGCACATGGGCAACTGCGCCGAGCTGTGCGCCAAGGAGAAGACCATCTCCCGCAGCGCGCAGGACGAGTACGCGGCCGAGAGCTATCGTCGCGCGCTCGACGCCCAGAAGACCGGCCTGTTCAAGGCCGAGATCGTGGCGGTCAAGGTCGCCGACCCCCGGAACAAGGGTGCCGAGCTCGCCGTCGAGACCGACGAGGAGCCCGGCAAGGGCAACATCGAGAAGCTCGCCTCGCTGCGCACCGCGTTCCAGAAGGACGGCACGGTCACCGCGGGGAACGCGTCATCGCTCAACGACGGCGCCGCCGCCGTCGTCCTGATGTCGGGCGACGAGGCCAAGCGCCGCGGCGCGAAGATCCTCGCGCGGCTCGTCGCGTGGGGCCATCACGCGCAGGCGCCGGAGTGGTTCACGACGGCGCCGGCCGGCGCGATCACCAAGGCCCTCGAGAAGGCAGGCTGGGACGCGAAGCAGGTCGACCTCTGGGAGATCAACGAGGCGTTCAGCGTCGTGTCGATCGCGAACAACCAGATGCTCGGGCTCGACCCGGCGAAGGTGAACATCTCGGGCGGCGCGGTCGCGCTCGGTCACCCGATCGGCGCGTCGGGCTGCCGGGTGCTCGTCACGCTCGTCCACGCGATGATCGCGAAGGGTGCGAAGACCGGTGGCGCGTCGCTGTGCATCGGCGGCGGCGAGGGCATCGCGCTCCTGGTGGATCGTCCGTGACAGCGGACGGCGCGGTGAACAGGATCGGCGTCGTGGGCGCCGGGCAGATGGGGCAGGGCATCGCGCAGGTCGCGGCCCAGGCCGGCGTCGAGGTCATCATGGTCGATGCCGCCCTCGACTTCGCGCAGGCCGGCGTCGGCAAGATCAAGAAGACGCTGGACCGGCTCGTCGAGAAGGGCAAGCTCGAGGCGGGCGCGCGCGATCAGGTGCTCGGGCGGCTGCGCCCGGGCGGTCGCCACCAGGACCTCGCGGACTGTGACCTCGTGATCGAGGCGGCGCCGGAGAAGGAGGAGCTCAAGCTCGCCATCTTCAAGAGCCTCGGCGAGGTCTGCCAGGACCACGCGATCCTCGCGTCCAACACCTCGTCGATCTCGATCACGAAGATCGCGGCGGCCTCCGGGCGTCCGGATCGCGTGATCGGGATGCACTTCATGAACCCGGTCCCGCTGATGAAGCTCGTCGAGATCGTGCGCGGGTTGCCGACCAGCGACGCGACGTACAAGACGACCGTCGAGCTCGCGCAGCGCTTCGGCAAGACGACGATCGGCGCGCGCGACATCCCCGGCTTCATCGTCAACCGCATGCTGATCCCGCTGCTCAACGAGGCCTGCTACGGCCTCTACGAGGGGCTCGGCACCGCGGCCGACATCGACACCGGCGTCCGCCTCGGGCTCAACCATCCGATGGGCCCGCTCGAGCTCGCCGATCTGATCGGCCTCGACACGTGCCTGGCGATCGCCGAGGTGCTGCACCGCGAGCTCGGCGACGACAAGTACCGCCCCTGCCCGCTGCTCCGGCAGTACGTGGCGGCCGGCTGGCTCGGCAAGAAGGTGGGGCGCGGCTTCTACGAGTACGACCCCCAGGGCGCAAAGAAGGTCTCATCATGAGCTACAACGGGTTCGAGACGCTGAAGGTCGATGTCGACGGACCGATCGCCCTGATCACGATCCGCCGCGAGCAGCAGCTCAACGCGCTGTCGAGCACGGTGATGTCGGAGCTCACGCAGATCGCGGGCGAGATCGAGGTGTCGACGGACGTCCGCGTGGTCATCCTCACCGGAGCCGGCGACAAGGCGTTCGTCGCCGGCGCTGACATCGCGGAGATGGTCGACCTCACCCCGATCCAGGCGCAGGCCTTCTCCGAGATGGGCGGCTCCCTCGGCAACGCGATCGAGACGTCCGAGAAGCCGTGGATCGCCGCGGTCAACGGCTTCGCGCTCGGTGGCGGTTGCGAGCTCGCACTCGCGTGCGACTTCATCCACGCTTCGCATCGCGCGAAGCTCGGGCAGCCCGAGGTCAAGCTCGGCGTGATCCCCGGCTTCGGCGGGACGCAGCGGCTGGCGCGCCGGGTCGGCGTCGCGAAGGCGAAGGAGCTGTGCATGACCGGCGACGTGATCGACGCGGCCGAGGGGCTGCGGATCGGGCTCGTCGACGCGCTGTGGTCGCCCGAGGATCTGCTGCCGAAGGTCCGCGAGCTCGCACTGCGGATCGCCGCCAACGGGCCGCTCGCGGTCGCCGAGGTCAAGCGCCTGATCCACCAGGGCCAGTCGACCACGCTCGAGCACGCGCTCGCCCTCGAGCAGCGCAGCTTCGGGCTGCTGTTCGCGACGACGGATCAGAAAGAGGGCATGTCGGCGTTCCTCGCCAAGCCCAAGCGCGCGGCGCAGTTCAAGGGCCAGTAAGCGTTCAGCAGAGACGGGAGATAGTAGTGAACTTCACACCCACCGAAGAGCAGCTCGCGGTTCAGCAGACGGCACGGGACTTCGCGCAGGGCGAGGTGCTGCCCAAGGCCGCCGAGATCGATCGCGAGCACCGCCACCCGGCCGAGCTCGTCAAGCGGATGGCCGAGCTCGGGTTCCTCGGGATCGCGGTCCCCGAGCAGTACGGCGGCTCTGGCTTCGATCACGTCAGCTACGTGCTCGCGATGGAGGAGATCAGCCGCGCGTGCGCCTCGACCGGCGTGATCATGAGCGTCAACAACTCGCTCGTGTGCGACCCGATCTACCGGTTCGGCACCGACGGGCAGAAGCAGGAGTGGCTGACGCCGCTCGCGAGCGGCAAGCTGCTCGGCTGCTTCGCGCTCTCGGAGCCCGAGGCCGGCTCCGACGCGGCGGCGCAGAAGACGGTGGCGGTCAAGGACGGCGACGGCTGGCTGATCAACGGCACCAAGAACTGGATCACCAACGGGCCGGTCGCCGACGTCTGCGTGCTGTTCACGATGAACGACAAGGCGGCGGGGCACAAAGGCATCACCGCGTTCATCCTGCCGATGAAGACCAAGGGCGTCCGCGTCGGCACCCCCGACGACAAGCTCGGGATCCGCGGCAGCAAGTCGTCGCAGATCTTCCTCGACGACATCAGACTCTCGAACGACCTGATGCTCGGCGAGGTCGGCGGCGGCTTCAAGATCGCGATGTCGACGCTCGACGGCGGGCGCATCGGCATCGCCGCGCAGGCCCTCGGCATCGCGCGCGCGGCGCTCGACGACTCGCTCGCGTACGCGCAGCAGCGCCGCACGTTCGGCAAGCCGATCGCGCAGCACCAGGCCATCGCGTTCAAGCTCGCCGACATGGCGACCGAGATCGATGCGGCCCGGCTGCTCACGCTGCGCGCGGCGTGGCTCAAGGACAGCAAGCTCCCCTACGGCAAGGAGGCGGCGATGGCGAAGCTGTACGCCTCCGACATCGCCAACAAGGCAGCGCGCGAGGCGATCCAGATTTTCGGTGGCAACGGCTACGTCACCGAGTACCCGGTCGAGCGGCACTTCCGCGACGCCAAGATCACCGAGATCTACGAAGGCACCAGCGAGATCCAGCGCCTGGTGATCAGCGGTTACCTGGCGAAGGGCCAGTAGGGAGAGGGAACGTGATGACCAAGGCAACGATCAAGAACATCGTGATGGGGGCGGCGCTGGCCCTGCTCGCGGGTGCATGCGGCGGCAAGCAGCAGCGCGACTCGACGCCCGACACCGGCGTCACGATCGACAACACGCCGGGAGACACCACCGATCGCAGCGGCAGCATGTTCAAGCCCGAGACGATGGACGAGATCAACCGGCTCCTCGAGCGCAAGCGCCCGTCGGTGTCGCGCTGCCTGACGATGGCCGTCGATAGCCAGGAGCTGCCGAAGAGCTCGCGCGGCAAGGTCACGCTGGCGATGACGATCTCGCCGGCCGGCAAGGCGGGCAGCCTCAAGGTGATCAAGACGTCGCTCGAGTCGAAGGCGCTGACCGACTGCGTGATCGGCAAGGTCCAGGAGATCCAGTTCCCCGAGCTGCCGAAGCCGTACGAGACGTCGTACACGTACGCCTTCGAGGCGATTCAGTGAACCTGCGCTCCGTCCTCATGGTCACGAGCGTGACGGGGCTGCTCGCGGGTGCGGGCACCGGCCTCGCGGCGTGTGGCGGCGGGTCCGGCGCGGCACGGAAGGTCGAGCCGGCCACGGAGCCGAAGCGCACGACGCGCGTGCCGGTCGAGGATGACGAGCCGCAGGACGGGGTGGAGATGGTGGGCGGGCGCGGCCGCATGGATCCTGCCGTGATCGAGGCGGGCATCGCGCCGCACACGACGAGCTTGTCGGAGTGCTACACGACGCAGGTCGGCAAGCGCCGGTGGCTCGGCGGGCACGTCTCGCTGCACTGGGAGATCTCGAAGAGTGGCGAGATCAGCGCGGTCAAGCTCGCCGAGAGCGACCTCGGCGCGTGGCCGGTCGAGAAGTGCCTGCTCGAGGTCGCGCGGTCCGCGTCGTTCGGCAAGCCGATCGGCGGCGACGCCGACTTCTCGCTGCCGCTCGACTTCTCGGCGAAGGGTCGCTCGCTGACCTGGGACGAGGACATGGCGCTGCGCGCGGTCGGCGGCCAGCTCGCCGGCCTCGACGCCTGCGCCGACGGCGGCAACGGCAATGGCAACGGCAAGTCGGGCAAGCACGGCAAGGCCGGCAAGGCCGCGGGCAAGCCCGCGCCCAAGCTGACGCCCCCCGAGGATGTCACCGTCACGATCTATGTCGGCCCGCAGGGCAAGGCCCAGTCCGTCGGGTTCTCGTCGCCGAAGACGGTCCTCGACGATGCCTGGGCCGAGTGCGCCGAGAAGACCGTCCTCGCGTGGCGACTCCCCGATCCCCGGGGCACCATCGCCAAGCTCGCGGTCCGCTATCGCGCGCACTAGCCGTCGCCCAGCTCGTCCCTCCGTCCCAGCCGTACCCATGGACTTCCAGCCCACCGAAGAGCAGCTCCTCGTGCAGCGCACCGCGCGCGACTACGCGGAGCGCGTCCTGCTGCCACGCGCTGCGGCGCGCGACGTCTCGGGCGAATTTCCGCTCGCGGAGTGTCGCGAGCTCGCGGACCTCGGCCTGCTCGGCATCGCCGTCCCGGAGGCGCTCGGCGGCGCGGATGCCGGGACGGTCGCGTACTCGCTCGCGCTCCAGGAGCTCGGTCGCGGTGACGCCGCGGTCGCGGTCACGGTCTCGGTCAGCAACATGGTCGCCGAGCTGATCGCGAAGTACGCCGCGCCCGCGCTCGCGGAGGCCTGGGTGCCACGGCTCGTCAGCGGTGAGCTGGTCGCCGGCGCGTTCGGCTTGTCCGAGCCCGAGGCAGGATCGGACCCCGCCGCGATGCGTACCGTCGCCACGCGCACCGCCACCGGGTGGCGCCTCGACGGCAACAAGCAGTGGATCACGAGCGGCGATCACGCCGGCGTGCTCGTCGTGTGGGCGATGACGACGCCCGGCGCCGGCCACAAGGGCATGACGGCGTTCGTCGTTGGCGGCCAGACCCCGGGCCTGACCGTCGCGCGGCTCGAGGAGAAGCTCGGGCTGCACGGCTCGTCGACGGCGCAGCTCGTCCTCGACGGGGTCGAGCTGCCGGCCGACGCCGTGCTCGGCGAGGTCGACGGTGGCTTCGCGCTCGCGATGGTCGCGCTCGACGGCGGCCGGATCGGCATCGCGTCGCAGGCGATCGGCATCGCGCGCGGCGCCCTCGAGGCGGCGGTACGCTACGCCGGCGAGCGCGTGACGTTCGGCCAGCCGATCATCAAGCACCAGGCCATCGGCGGCATGCTCGCCGATGCGGCGACCTGGCTCGAAGCGGCGACGCTGATGACGCTGCGCGCCGCGTACACCAAGCAGCAGGGCGGGGTGTTCGCGCAGCAGGCTGCGATGGCGAAGCTGTTCGCGACCGAGCACGCCTGGAAGATCTGCGACATCGCGCTGCAGGTGCACGGCGGCTACGGCTACGTCCGCGACTTCCCCGTCGAGCGGGCCCTCCGCGACGTCCGGGCGACGCGGATCTACGAGGGCACGAGCGAGATCCAGCGCCTCGTGATCGCACGCACCCTGCTGCGCAGTGTTACCTAGGAGACCCATGTCCGATCGCAAGCTCCGCATCCTCGTCGCCAAGCCCGGTCTCGATGGTCACGATCGTGGCGCCAAGGTCGTCGCCCGCGCGCTCGCGGACGCCGGCTACGAGGTCGTCTACACCGGCCTCCACCAGACGCCCGAGATGATCGCGGCCGCCGCGGTGCAGGAGGCGGTCGATGCCGTCGGGCTCTCGATCATGTCGGGTGCGCACATGACGCTGTTCCCGGCGGTGATCGCGGCGCTCAAGGCGCGCGGCGTGAGTGACGTCGTCGTGTTCGGCGGCGGCATCGTGCCGAAGGATGATCTGCCGAAGCTCGCGGAGATCGGCGTGGCGAAGATCTTCACGCCGGGCGCGAGCACGAACGAGATCATCGACTGGGTCGAGTCGTACCTGCGGCCCAAGGTAGCGTGATGCAGCGGCGGGTCGCCGCACTGCTGGTCGCGAGCCTCGCCGGCGGCACAGCGTGCGGACCACGCGACGGTGCGGCGACGACGCCGGCACCGTTCGCGACGACCCCGCCGACCGTGGGCGGCCCGAACGTGTCGCCGGTCGCGACGGACGCCGGACCCGCCGATGCGATCGTCTCCGAGCAAGAGAAGCTCGCAGCGATCCAGAAGGCGATGAACGAGCTCGACGAGGCGGCGCAGGGCTGCTGGGCGGTTGCTGCGACCGAGCGGTTCGACATCGAGGGCGACGTCCACGTGCTCGCCGACATCGCCGCCCGTGGCGCGCAGACGCACGTCACGCGCGACACGACGCGCAACGCCAAGCTGACCACCTGCCTCGCCCAGCTGCTCGCACGCTATCCGTGGGCGCCCCCGCTGCACGGCCAGGCGATCCAGCTGCCGTTCAAGTTCCGCGCGCCGGATGGGCAGAACGTGATCGACCGCTCACTCGTCACGTGGAGCGTGCAGGCGACCGTGTCGGTGGCGGTGCTGCTCGACGAGAACAACAGCGGCAACGGGGCGGCCTCCATGGTCGAGCTCGCGATCGCCCGCGGCGGCTCGACGGGCTTGCGGGTCGCGGAGCGCGCGGAGCTCTGGTACTTCCTCGGTCCCGCGAGCGTGCAGGTCACCCGCGGGAAGCCCGCTCGCACCGTCGCGGCCGGTGACCTGATGTACGTGCCGGCGCAGGGCGCGCGCGACGTCATGGCGACTGCCGGCGACGTCCATGCAGTCGTCGTGATGACGCCCGGAGGCCGCGAAGGCACCGCCCGCGCGGGTGCGCTGCCGACTCCGCCCGCGGCGGCAGGTGCACGCACCGGCGCGCCGATCTTCCTGCCGGCCGCCGCGGCGAAGGCCTGGCCGCTCGCGCGCGGGCAGGTCACGATCCTGGCCGAGCCTGCGACGATCAAGGACCGCGGGCTCGCCGCCTCGGTGCTCGAGCTCCCCGCGGGCGCGACGGTCCCCGAGCACGCCCACGCGACGGAGACCGAGCTCCTCTATGTGCTCTCCGGATCGGGCACGTTGACCGTCGCCGGCGTGCAGCTCGCCGTGACGCCGACCTCGGTCGTCCAGATCCCTCCGAAGACCAAGCACGCGTTCACAGCCACCGCGGACGTGCGTGCCGTCCAGCTCTACACCCCCGCTGGCCCCGAGCAGCGCTTCAAAGGCACGCCGTGAGCAGCCCCGACCTCCAGTCGATCATCCAGCCGATCCTCGACGGCGACATCCGCACCGCCGCCCGCCTGATGCGCGACCTCGACGACCGTCGGGCCGATGGCATCGCCGCGCTGAAGGCGTTGTTCCCGCACACCGGCAAGGCGTACCTCGTCGGCATCACCGGCAATCCCGGAGCGGGGAAGTCGACCGTCGTCGACTCGCTGATCTCGCACTATCGTGGCCTTGGCGAGCGGGTCGGCGTGGTCTGCGTCGACCCCACGTCGCCGTTCTCGGGCGGCGCGATCCTCGGTGACCGCATCCGGATGCAGCGCCACGCGCTCGACCCCGGCGTCTTCATCCGCAGCCTCGCGACCCGCGGCCACCTCGGTGGCCTCTCGCGCTCGACGTTCGACGTCGCGCACGTCCTCGACGCGATGGGCTTCGATCGCGTGCTGATCGAGACCGTCGGCGTCGGCCAGGACGAGGTGGACGTCATGAAGGCGGCGCACACCACCGTGGTCGTCACGGTGCCGGGCCTCGGTGACGACATCCAGGCCATCAAGTCGGGCCTCCTCGAGATCGCCGACGTCCTGGTGGTCAACAAGGCCGACCGCGAGGGTGCGGATCGTACCGAGCGTGATCTCCTCCACATGCTCGATCTGCGGGCGACCGGCGAGCGCAAGGAGACCGAGATCGTGAGGACGATCGCGACCCGCGGGACCGCCGAGGGCTCCGGGATCACCGAGATGGCCGCCGCCATCGAGCGCCACCGCGAGCGGTCCTGGACGGGCCCGACGGCAGCTGCCCGGGCGACCGCACGTGCCACGGCGCACCTCGGCGAGCTCGTGCGAGCCCTGCTGGCCGACCGGGCCACCAAGGCGATGGCCGCGCGTGGAGGGCTCACCGAGATCGCGCAGGAGGTCGTCGATCACACGACCGATCCGTGGACCATCGCCGAGCAGCTCGTGGGCTCGCTGTGATCAGGGTCCCTGAAGCTCGCGCTTGATGCGCGAGTAGGTCCCTGAAGCTCGCGCTTGATGCGCGAGAGGGTGCCCTGAAGCTCGCGCTTGATGCGCGAGAGGGTGCCCTGAAGCTCGCGCTTGCTGCGCGAGTGGGATGTAGGCGTCCTGTAGCCAGGGTCACGGGCCAGAACCGTTTCTGGGTTCCGTCAAGACGCCGGTGTTAGACTGGCCGTACCTCGTCTGTAGCAGAGGTCCTCCTATGACTGACTTACGATCTCGTGTGGAACCGTTCGCCCGGGCGCTGGTCGTGGCCGCTGCCTTCGCGGGCACCGGCTGTGGCCTGATCAGCTCGGACGTCACGAACTTCAACCTCGACCTCCCGGAGAAGAAGTTCAGCATCGACTCCGCCGGCTGGGACATCGATCCGCAGCAGGCGGATGCCTACCTCAACACGACCTGCTCGAGCTCGCCGCAGTGCAACACCGCCGCGGAGCTCGCGTGCGAGATGGACTGCAGCGGCATGTGCAACGCGAACAGCCGCTGCGAGCTCTACATGGAGATCGGCCTCCACCAGGGTGTCAACCTCGTGATGGAGAAGCCGGAGCTCCAGTCGATCAACGACGAGCCGGTGATCAAGGTGACGATCGACGCGGTCACCTACGCGATCACGCAGAACACGCTCAACGTCGAGACGCCCGAGCTCGCGGTGTACGTGGCGCCGATGTCGATCATGGATCCGAAGGATGCGATGGCGCGGAAGATCGGCACGATCCCGGCGATCGCGCCGGGCACCACGACGACCGAGCAGCAGCTGAGGTTCACGCCCGACGGCAAGGCCGCGCTCGTCGCCGTCATGAACAACTACAAGACGCCGTTCAACGTGATCGTCGGCTCGACGCTGATGGTGCAGGCCGGGCAGCCCGTGCCCGCCGGCAAGCTCGACGCCATCATCAGCATCCGCGCGCACGCCGGGCTCTGAGCCGAACGCACCGCGCAGCGGGCGTGGGGTGGTTTCCGCGCGCACGCTGAATGGGGTCGTCTCCGGCGTCGCCACGCGCCGCGTGTCTGCGAGCCCACACGCGCCCACAACGTGGCGTAGCTCCGCGGGAGCTTCCCTGGCACGTCGGATGCTCTAGCTCCTGTTCAGACACCGGGGCGCACCCGATCTCTGAAGGGATTCATCATGAAGGCTCAGCTGGGTTCAATTCTGTTCGGCCTGCTCGTCTCGATCGCAGCGTGTGGTGGCGATCGAGAAACCACGAACAAGACCGAGAGCACGCCGCCGGCTTCCAAGCCCGGGCTCGTCGGCGAGGCCGTCGTCGAGGTCACGCCGAAGGCCATCACCGGCGGCAGCGAGCCGACGGTCGAGCTCGAGGCCTCTCGCCGCGCGCCACCGACGAAGTACGTCGACGCGCTCGCCATGGGCAAGCAGCTCGTCGCGCAGGGCGAGCACCCGCGCGCTCGAGAGCTGTTCGAGGCCGCCGCCAAGCTCGACAAGCAGGAGGCGGAGCCTCACATCGAGCTCGCGCGCTCGTACATCGTGACGAACGATCGCGCGCTCGCGATCAAGAGTGCGAACAAGGCCGTCAAGCTCGCGCCGGCGTCGAGCCAGGCCTACAACACCCTCGGCCGCGCGGAGTTGCTGCGGCATGGCTACGACGATGCCATCGTGGCGTTCCGCCAGGCGGCCGAGCTCAACGCCGACAACGTGTGGGCGTGGAACAATCTCGGGTACACGCACCTGCTGCTCAAGCAGTACCAGGAGGCGGCCGAGGCGCTCGTCGAGGCAACCTCGCGCAAGGGCGCGACCACGTACATGTGGAACAACCTCGGCACCGCGTACGAGCACCTCGATCAGCTCGACGAGGCGCGAGTCGCGTTCGAGAGCGGCGGCAAGCTCGGCTCGGCGCAGGCGCTCGCGAGCCGCAAGCGCCTCGAGGGGGTCGACACCATCGTCGTCATGCAGGACGCGCAGACGCTCAGGGGCGGGGAGGGCCCCATCATCGAGCACGGCTACGAGCACTCGGAGCCGATGCCCGAGTTGCCGGTGACCGAGGTCATCGAGGACCCTGAGGACGTCAGCGACGACGGCAGCGACGACGTCAGCGAGGAGCCGAAAGTCGAGGAGTCAGGCGTCGACGCGCACCTCGACGTCGACACCCAGGTGGAGGACGACGAGCGCGAGGACGTGCCGGTCGTCCTGTAACGTACCGACGACGAGCGCCGAGCGCGCCTGGGCTGCAAACCCGGGCGCGTTCGTGCGTCAGCCCGGGCGGTACTCGCCGAACCGCTTGCGCAGGACGTCGGCGATCTCGCCGACCGTGGCCATCGCCTTGACGGCCCCGACGATCGGCGTCACGAGGTTCGCGGTGCCCTGGGCCGCGTCGTCGAGTGCGGTGAGGGCGCGCGCGTGCTCCGCGGCGTTGCGGCGCTCGCGAACGGCGCGGACGCGGCGGACCTGATCGCCCTCGAGTTGCGGGTCCATCGTCGCGATCGGGATGGCCGGCTCGTCGGTCATCACGAACTCGTTGACGCCGACGACGATGCGCGCGCGCTGCTCGACGGCGACCTGGTGCTCGTACGCGCGGCGCTCGATCTCGCGCATCGGGAAGCCCTGCTCGATCGCGCGCACCATGCCGCCCATCGCGTCGATCTGCTTGAAGTACTCGCCGACGCGGCGCTCGATGTCGGCGGTCAGCGCCTCGATCGCGTACGACCCGCCGAGCGGATCGATGAAGTCGGCGACGCCCGACTCGTGGCCGATCACCTGCTGGGTGCGCAGCGCGATCCGCGCGGCCTCCTCGGTCGGCAGGCCGAGCGCCTCGTCGTAGGAGTTGGTGTGCAGCGACTGGCTGCCGCCGAGCACCGCCGCGAGCGCCTGCAGCGTGACGCGCACGATGTTGACGAGCGGCTGCTGCGCCTGGAGCGTGACGCCGGCCGTCTGGCTGTGGAAGCGGAGCATGTGGCTCTTCGGGCTCTTCGCGCCGAAGCGCTCCTTCATGATCGTCGCCCACAGCGAGCGCGCCGCGCGGAACTTCGCCACTTCCTCGAGGAAGTTGTTGTGGACGTTGAAGAAGAATGAGAGCCGCGGCGCGAAGTCATCGACGTCGAGCCCCGCGGCGATCGCCGCCTCGACGTAGGCGATGCCATCGGCGAGCGTGAACGCGACCTCCTGGACCGCATCCGAGCCGGCCTCGCGGATGTGATAGCCGCTGATCGACACCGTGTTCCACTGCGGCACCTCGCGGCTGCAGTACGTGAACGTGTCCGTGATCAGCCGCATCGACCCGGCGGGCGGATAGATGTACGTGCCGCGCGCGATGTACTCCTTCAGGATGTCATTCTGGATCGTGCCGCGCAGCTGGCTCGCCGCGACGCCTTGCTCCTCGCCGACCGCCTGGTAGAGCGCGAGGAGCGTGGCGGCGGTGGCGTTGATCGTCATCGAGGTCGAGACCTCGCCGAGCGGGATGCCGTCGAACAGCACGCGCATGTCCTCGAGCGAGTCGATCGCCACGCCGACGCGGCCGACCTCGCCGCGTGCCATCTCATGATCGGAGTCGCGGCCCATCTGGGTTGGCAGATCGAACGCGACCGACAGGCCTTTGCCGCCCTGGGCGAGGAGGTACTTGTAGCGCCGGTTCGACTCCGCGGCGGTGCCGAACCCGGCGTACTGCCGCATCGTCCACAGCTGGCCGCGGTACATCGTCGCCTGGACGCCGCGCGTGTACGGGAAGGTGCCGGCGCCCGGGGCGGGCTGCGCGGGCGCATCCGCGGGCTCGTAGGCGCCCTTGATCTCGATGTCGGCGTCGGTCTGGAACTTCGCCTTGCGGAGCTTCGGCGCGCGGGGCGTGGCGTCCTTGGTCACGAGCCGTGTGTAGCAGAGATCCGCTAGCATCGAGCCGTGGCGAGGCGACCGGGAACGGCGCGCTGCCCCGGGCGCCGGTGGCGACCGCGAGTGCGCTGGCGTGTTATAGGGAAGCTCGAATGCCGAACTACTCGAAGCTGCATGATCTGATCAGCCATCGCATCACGATCGAGTACGACACCGGTGCACGGATCACCGGCTACCTCGCCTCGTGCCAGCCGAGCGCCGGGCAGGTCGAGTTCGCGGTGCTCTCGGAAGCCAAGCTCATCGACTCCAAGGGCCGCATCCTCCGCGAGGTCGGCGAGCTGACGCTGTGCCCGAACGTGGTGACCTCGATCGCGCTCGACGAGGGCCCGCGGGGCCGCGACCCGCGCCCGGGCGTCGGCGATCTGCGCACGACCTGAGGGACCGCGCCGACAGGCTCAGGAGCCGCCGAGCGCGCCGCCGAACCGGGCGACCAGCACGTCGTCGTGATCATCGGCGTACGTCGTCACCCGGCGGATCAGCTCGAGCACCTCGCTGCGATCGAGGTCCAGCGTCGAGCGCTCGCCGACCAGCAGCACGCGATCGCCGTCGACGGCGAACGCCGCCCCGCACAGGCTCGCGTTGAGCTCGAGCAGGTGGGCGTGCAGCGCGGGGCGATCGACGCGGTCATCGACCGTCATGACGGTCGCGCACACCCGCAGGTGCGTGAACTCGCTGCGATGAAGCAGGAGGACCCGGGTGATCGCCGAGCCCTGCGGGATCTTCCACGCGTGCAGCGCCGTCGCGTCCTTGGTCCGGCTGCCCGGGGACGGCTGACCGAGCTCCGCGAGCGCGGCCTCGACGAGCGAGATCGTCGAGGCCAGGTTGGACTCGCGGTGGTTCGCGAACAGGGCGGAGGACACGACCGGTAGCGTACCGCGGATCGCGCTATCGTTGCGGCGTGAGCGAGGACCGTCCGGTCGACGACGGAGGTGACGGCGCGCCGGATGCGCCGCCATCCACGGCGCCGCCCCCCGTCG
>JALZOI010000240.1 GCA_030857245.1 Myxococcota bacterium | reverse complement strand
CATCTGCGTCCGCTTGGACGGCGGCAGCGTGCGGGTGACGCGCGCGAGCGGCGTCGCCGCGGGCTCGGCGCGATCGGCGTAGACGTCGCGGGTGCCGGAGCGGGTGACGGCGTAGGAGGTGTCGGGGCGAGGTTCGGCGGCTGCGGGCGCGCGCGTCGGGTAGGCCGCCGTCGGGCGGCGCACCGGTGGGAGATCGAGCGGCGCCATCGTCGCGCCGGAGAGCGGGTCCTCGTCGAACTGGACGACGGCGGTCAGGCTGCTGTCGGCGGTGGGATCCTCGTCGGCCTCGAGCGACCTGGTGGCCGGGGCGACGGACGGCGCGCGGCGCGCGAGGCTGCGCTCGAGCGCGCTGGCCTGGAGTGCGGCCCCAGCGGCGATCGCCTCCTCGGGGTTGACGTCGGTGCGCGGCGCCTTCGCGAAGAACTTCGCGACCTGATCTCGGACGTACGGGATCTTCGTCGTGCCGCCGACCAGGATCACGTCGGCGATGCTCTCGATCCCGAGCCCCGCGAGCGCGAGCGCCTCCTGGCAGACCGGGAACGTGCGATCGATGATGTCCGCGACCTGCGAGACGAACTCGTCGCGCGTGATCTCGATCCGCAGATCGAGGGCCGCGCCCTGGGGGCCGTACGCGATCTCGTCGATCCGGACGACCGCGCGGCCGCGGCGTGACAGCTCGATCTTCGTCTGCTCGGCGACCGCGCGCAGCCGCATCATCGAGACCTCGTTCGTGCGCAGATCGACGCGCTGCTCGGCGAGGAACTTCGCGACCATCTTGTCCACGATCCGTTCGTCGAGGTCGTCGCCGCCGAGGAACGTGTCGCCGGCGGTGCCGAGCACTTCGTAGACCTGATCACCGAGCTTCAGGATCGTGATGTCGAACGTGCCGCCGCCGAAGTCGTAGACCGCGATGATCTCGCGGAGGTTGCGCGTGTGGCCGTACGCGAGCGCCGCCGCCGTCGGCTCGTTGAGCACGCGCACGACGGACAGCCCCGCGATCGAGCCCGCGGTCGCGGTCGCCGAGCGCTGCGCATCGTTGAACGCCGCCGGCACCGTCACGACGGCGCGGGTCACCGGCGTGCCGAGGCGGCTCGCGGCGACGTTGCGCATGTGGTCGAGGACGATCGCCGAGATCTCCGGGATCGCGAACTCGCCGGCGCGCGTCGTGATCAGCGGCAGCTGGTTGGCGCCTTCCTTGATCGGGTAGGGCACCCGGCTCTTCGCGGTCTGGACCTCGGGCGAGCGATAGCCGCGGCCGATCAGCCGCTTGACCGAGTAGATCGTGTTCTGCGGATCGATGACCTTGCGCTGCTTCGCGGCGGCGCCGACCACGACGCCGCCGTTCGGATGGAACGACACGACCGACGGATGGATCTTGAACCCACCGTCATCGGCGAGCACGCCGACCCGGCCGGGGCCGTCGACGTGGGCCACGACGGAGTTCGACATCCCGAGGTCGATGCCTACGATCGGATCCCTCAACCCAGCTCCTGCGCGGATCCTAACGGACCGGATCCAAGGTGGCCAGCACCTCGTCGTACCAGCGCTCGAGCCCGGCGCGGAACGGCCACATCCATCCGTAGGACGCTCCCATGAACTGGGCGATCACGTACTGCCGGTATTCGGTACGCCTCGGATAGCCGGGGCCGTAGACCTCGGCGGCGGCCCGGATGCTCTCGGCGTACGCCTCCTTCTCGAAGGCCGCGCGAAACCATGCGGTGCCCATCGGCAGCGGCAGCAGCACGTAGAGCACCGCCATCCCGGGCAGCGTGTAGGTCCGGAATTGCCGGAGATGCACGGCCTCGTGGCGGAGCGTGACGTAGCGGCGGTCGGCCTCCCAGTCGTCCCAGTCCGCGGTCACGTAGACCGTGCGCCCGATCGTGGTCTGGTACGAGCCGAGGTACGAGCGCATGCGGCCGAACGTCAAGCCGATCAGCGCGTAGTGGATCGCCTGGTGGAGCCACGAGCGATCCTTGCGGACGATGCGGAAGCCGGGGACCTCCACCTGCAGGGCCTCCACCAGGGCGTCATAGCGATGCACGAGCCCCGAGGGTAGCGGGAGTTCCGCGGGAGCGCACGAGGCGCGCGACCCCGCGGCCACCGCCATTGACGTCGGTGACGCGGATCCGTAGCGTGCTCGGTCCGTGACGACGACCGACCCCGAGGGAACCGAGCGGCGGCCCGCCGGCGTCGATCTCGGCAAGCTCAACGAGCCGCAGCGCGAGGCGGCGGGCCACGGCACCGGACCGCTGCTCGTGCTCGCCGGCGCGGGGTCGGGCAAGACGCGCGTGATCACGTACCGGATCGCGCACCTGCTCGCGAAGGGGATCCCGCCGACCGCGATCTGTGCCGTCACGTTCACCAACAAGGCGGCCGAGGAGATGCGCGAGCGCGTCGCGGCGCTGGTGCGTGACAACAAGACGGCGCGTCAGCTCACGATCGGCACGTTCCACGCGCTCGGCCTCCACATCCTGCGCACCGAGCGCAAGGCCCTCGGGATGCCGCGCGGCTTCACGATCTACGACCAGTCCGACCAGATGGGCGCGCTCCGCGAGGCCCTGCGCGCCGTCAAGGACATGAACCGCGACGGCGAGCGACGATTCGACGTCAAGGCGATCCTCGCCCGCGTCTCGCTCGCGAAGAACGCCTTCGTCGCGCCCGAGGCCTACGAGGGCAACCCGGCCGACGAGTACGACGCGATCACCGCGCAGGTCTATCCGAAGTACCAGGAGATGCTGCGGTCGTGCGCGGCGTTCGACTTCGACGACCTGATCGTCGAGCCGGCGCGGCTGTTCGAGCGCGATGCCGAGGTCGGGCGACGGTGGGCCGAGAAGTTCCGCTACGTCATGGTCGACGAGTTCCAGGACACCAACGCCGCGCAGCTCCGCATGGTCCGGCACCTCGTCGCGGATCACGGCAACCTGTGCGTCGTCGGCGATGATGACCAGTCGATCTACAGCTGGCGCGGCGCCGATCCGACGAACATCCTGCGGTTCGCCGAGCTGTTCCCGGGCGCGAAGATCGTCAAGCTCGAGCAGAACTACCGATCGACGAAGACGATCCTCGCCGCCGCCAACGAGGTGATCGCGAACAACAAGCTGCGCCACGGCAAGGTGCTGTGGTCGCAGATGGGGGATGGCGACGCGATCACGCATGCGGTGGCGGCCACGCCCGAGGACGAGGCGAAGTGGGTCGCCGCCGAGATCCGCCAGCTCCAGAAGGACGGGCGGCGGTGGTCCGACATCGCCGTGATGTACCGCTCGAACCTCCAGGCCAAGATCATCGAGGAGGAGCTGCGCACCGCGTCGGTCCCCTACATCATGTACGGCGGCCAGCAGTTCTTCGAGCGCAAGGAGGTCAAGGACGTCCTCGCCTACCTCCGGGTCGCGGTCAATCCGCGGGACGAGCTCGCCCTCCGGCGCGTCATCAACTATCCCGCGCGCGGGATCGGCGCGACCACGGTCGAGCGCCTCGTCACCGCCGCGCAGGCGCGCCACGCGACGCTGTGGGACTCGCTCCGCGGCGTCGTGACCGGCACCGGCACGCTGCCCGGCTTCGACAGCATCTTGCCGCTCGATGACGCCGACGAGGCGCAGCCGGTCCGCGACGTCGACGTCGGCGAGCTCCGCGGCGCGGCGAAGAACGGCGTGATCGAGCTCGTGCACGTGGTCTCCGAGCTCGGCGCGGCGATCGCCGACGGCCTCGATCTCGTCACCGCGACGCGCACGCTGATCGAGGACATCAAGCTCTACGACGATCTCAAGGTCGCGGCCGGCAGCATGGCCGCCGCCCAGCGCCGGATCGACAACGTCGAGGGCCTGCTCGGCGCGCTCCAGCGCTTCACCGAGAAGGGCAAGGGCAAGGAGGCGCTCGCCGAGTACCTCCGCATGCTCTCGCTCGAGACCTCGAAGGACGACAAGGACGAGGGCGGCGAGCGCGTGGTGCTGACCACGCTGCACGGCTCGAAGGGCCTCGAGTTCCCGGTGTGCTTCATGGTCGGCCTCGAGGAGGAGCTGCTGCCGCACGCGCGGACGCTGCAGCCGCAAGCCACCGATGTCGTCGACGCCGATCACGCGACCGACATCAGCGAGGAGCGCCGGCTCTGCTACGTCGGGATCACGCGGGCGCAGCGCAAGCTGTACCTGACGCGCGCCTGCACGCGCGTCACCCGGGGCCGCTCGGTCCCGCGGACGCCCTCGCGGTTCCTGCTCGAGATCCCGGACGACCTGCTCGACGTCCGCGACATCGCCGAGGAGCAGCGCGCGAAGGTCCCGAAGGACGAAGTTGCCAGCTTCTTCGCGAACTTCGCGTTCGATGACTGAGCCGGGGAGCTTGGCCGCCAAGGCCGCCAAGTGACGCCAAGGATTCGTAGAGAAGATCGGAGGGGGCGCCCCCGGTCCTTCACCCCTTCCTTGGCGGGCTTGGCGCTCTTGGCCAAGCTCTCCCGCTCACGGAGGCCCTCCCGGACCGACCGCGATCGAGCGGCCGTGTCAGATCGGGGCGATTCGCCCCGAGATCTGCGATGACACCCTCCCGGACGGCCGGGTGTCGCACGTGTCGCGGGCGTCCTGCCGCGTGCCGTTCGCGACCACACCACCGCGTGTGAGGCGCTTGCGTCGAGATCCGAGGCCGATTTCTGGTACGCCTCGCAGCATGAAACGAAACGGATTGCTTTGCGGCCTCCTCCTCGCTGCAGCGTGCAGCGGGGGGAGCAAGACCTCGAACACGGGCGGCACCCTCGGTTCCACGCACGACGAGAGCGGCGCCAACGCGACGACGGGCACGAACGGGACGCCGGCCAAGGCGGATCCGGCGCTCGCGTTCCGGCAGCAGTACTCGAACGCGGGCGGCATGTGGATGCCGTCGCAGATGATGCTGCCCGGTCACCTGGACGTCTTCCAGAAGATGGGCGTGTCGATCGACGCGAAGGTCCTCGCCGACCCGCTGAGCGCTCCGCTCGCGGCGGTGGTCTCGCTCGGTGGCTGCACGGCATCGTTCGTGTCACCCGAGGGCCTGATCGTCACCAACCACCACTGCGTGCAGGGTGCGTTGCAGTTCAACGCCACGCCCGAGCAGAACCTCATCGAGACCGGCTTCCTCGCGAAGACCCGCGCCGACGAGAAGACGGCGGGGCCGGCGCAGCGCGTGTTCGTCGCGCAGGCGATCAAGGACGTCACGAAGGAGATGCGGGACGGGCTCGAGGCGATCAAGGACCCGATCAAGCGCAAGGACGAGTCCGAGAAGCGCATGAAGCAGCTGGTCTCGGCGTGCGAGAAGGACCGCCCGGGCATCCGCTGCCAGGTGTCGGGCTTCTTCCGCGGCGGCCAGTACATGCAGATCGAGAACCTCGAGATCCGCGATGTCCGCCTCGTCTACGTGCCGTCCCGCTCGGTCGGTAACTACGGTGGCGAGATCGACAACTGGGCGTGGCCGCGCCACACTGGCGACTTCGCGTTCTACCGCGCGTACGTCGGCAAGGACGGCAAGCCCGCGGACTTCGCGGCCGACAACGTCCCGTTCCAGCCCAAGCACTTCCTCAAGGTCTCGACCGCGGGCCTCAAGCCGGCGGACTTCGTGATGGTCACCGGCTACCCGGGCTCGACGAGCCGCACCGATACCGCGCTGGAGACCCAGCACGACGTCGAGTGGTTCTACCCCTACTACATCGCGTACCTGAAGGAGCGCTACGGGATCGCCGAGAGCCACATCAAGGATGGCGGCGAGACGGCGATCAAGGCGACGGTCGCCAAGCAGAGCGTGCAGAACGGGCTCGAGAAGTTCTCGGGCACGCTCAAGGGCCTGACCTCGGGCGACCTCCTGCAGCGCAAGGTCGCGCTCGACAAGCAGGTCAAGGAGTGGGCGGCTCAGCCCGGCCGCGCGCCGCACAAGGCCGCGATCGAGAAGCTCGAGAAGATGATCCTCGACGAGCAGAAGACCGCGCGCCAGGACTTCGATCGCGGCGTGGCGTTCGGTGGCTCGAGGCTGCTCGGCACCGCGCTCATGCTCACGCGGTGGGCCGAGGAGCGCGCGAAGAAGGATGCGGATCGCAAGCCGGGCTACCAGGAGCGCGACCTCCAGCGCACGACCGCCGGCCAGAAGCAGTTCGCGAAGGGCTACGATCGCACCCTCGACCGCGCCAACTTCAAGCTCGCGCTCGTCCGCGCGCTGCAGCTGCCCGAGGCCGAGCGTCCGTGGCTCGGCGTGCTGCTCGGCACCAAGAAGGGCACGAAGATCGACGAGGCGCTGATCGACAGGACCCTCGACGCCTGGTACGCAGCGCAGCAGCTCGAGGCCGAGAAGCTGCGGCTCGAGCTCCTCACGAAGGGCACGACGAAGCAGCTGAAGGCGCAGAAGGACCCGTTCGTGCAGGCCGCGCAGCGGATCTGGCCGATCGTCAAGACCGAGGAGAAGAAGACCGACGCCGAGGCGGGCGAGAAGATGCTGCTCGCGCCGTACTACGCCGACGCGATGCGCGAGGTCCTCGGGGGGCTGCTGTCGCCCGACGCGAACTCGACGCTGCGGATCACCTACGGCACCGTGAAGTCGTTCAAGCCGGCGTCGAAGGATGCCGCGGACGCGCCGTTCACGACCGCGTCGCAGATCCTGGCGAAGGACACCGGCAAGGAGCCGTTCGACGCGCCGAAGCAGCAGCTCGAGGCGATCAGGGCCAAGAACTATGGCCCGTACGCGGATCCCGCGCTCGGCGGCGAGCTGCCGGTCGACTTCCTCAGCGACCTCGACATCACCGGCGGTAACTCGGGCTCGCCGACGCTCAACGACAAGGGCGAGCTCGTCGGGCTCGCGTTCGACGGCACCCTCGAGGGCGTCGCGTCGGACGTCGTGTTCAACGGCGCGACCACGCGGACGATCCACGTCGACGCGCGGTACATGCTGTGGAACATGGACCTGCTCGACAACGCCGATCATCTCCTGAAGGAGATGGGCGTCCAGCCGAAGCTGTAAGCGACGGGGGCGCTACGGGTCGCGAACCGGCAACCGGATCGTGAACAGCGGCGGATCGCTGTCGGCCATCGGTGCCGGGAGCCGGCGCTCGAAGTCGGCCCACACGCGCTTGTCGGCGCGACAGTCGTAGCTGCGGCACACGCCCGGACGCCGGCGATACACGCCGCAGCCGCGCGTCTCCTCGTCGGAGTACACGCAGTAGCCATCGCTCTCGCGCCGGCGCTCAGGCGCGTCACTCATCAGGCGAGCGGGCGCTCGCCGACGTCGAGCTTGACCCAGCCGCCGCGCTGCAGTGGCGCATACAAGAAGTACACGATCTCCTCGCAAGGCGTGTCGAGGCGCACCGGGGCGACCTCTCGCCATGCCTCGGCCGCGGACGGCGCGAGCGCAGTCGTCAGGCACCAGAAGGCATCCTCGATCGCCTGCGCGGTGTCGCGCGCGCCGAGGCCCCGGCGTTGCGACCGAGCGCGAGCTCGTAGGCCTCGACCACCGCGCGGGCGCACGCTCGCTCGTTGGCCCGCTCGGCGGTCGGGAACACGCCGTAGAACTGGCCACGCGTGAGGTCGATGTACCAGAAGGGCTGCTCGATGACGATGGTGACGTCGCACGCCGTGCAGCGGAACACGTGGAGCTGCCGGTCGAGGATCGCCTGGCGCATGTGGGAATGACGATCGGCGTTGAGCGAGTCCGCGCAGAATACGGAGACGCGCGCGCCACAGTTGCACTCGATCTCGCGCGTCGAGGGACATCGATCAACCGCCGAAGTCAGCCCAGTTGAGGTCCTCGCGCGTCCACGCGGCCGCTCCGCTCGTCGGGATCGTGAGCGACATGCGCGTCACCGGGCGCGCGACTGGCTGCTTGGTGCCGGGCGGCGCCGGCGCACCCTTGACGGTCTTGTGGGTGGGATCGTTGTCGATCGTCACGCTCGGACCGCCCGAGGCGAGATAGTGGAGGACGACCTTCGCCGTCTGCCCATCGGTCTCGATGCGCGGGTTGAGGTCGGCGAGCTTGGCGGTGGCCGGGTCGTTGACGTACGACCGGTTGTCGACCTTGCCGACATCGGGCAGCGCGTCGAGCGCCGCGAGCACTGGCAGCACGTCGTCGATCGCAGGGCCCTCGCCGCGGATCAGGCCGAGGTCGCGCAGGTACGCCCCCGCGGTCGCCGGCCCGCGCTCGGTCACGAGCTTCCCCTGATGGACGAGCACGCCCGTGCCGTCGGCGGCCTGAAAGAAGAATGGCAGGGTCGCCGAGCGCTTCGTGAGGGCGCCCGGGCTCGCGGTCTTCGCGATCGCAGCGGCTTGCTCCCAGGCGTTCGGGTCGTTCGGATCGCTGCTCGTCATCGTCGCGGGCTCCTGGTTCGGCGAGGTCGGCGGCGGCTCTGGTCGATCGGCGCTGGGTGCCGGGTTGCCGTTCGAGCACGCCACTCCCGTGCAAAGCCACAACGCGATGACGCGAACCATCCCCATGCAACGAATGCTAACGCGCGCGATGGTTACCAGGGGAAGCACAGCGGCTGCCTCTCCGGCTCGGTCCCCGCCGACCCGCCGCCGCCCTGCCCACCGCCACCTGCGCCACCATTGCCACCGTCGGCGCCACCCTTGTTGATCACCGTCGGGTACTGCACGCCCTCGGTCCCACTCGCGTTCGTCGTCGCATACGCCTCGGTATCGAGGCGGCCAAGCATGGCCTTCGTCGTGCCGTCGATCAGCCCCCCACCGCTCTTGTAGGTGTTCTTGCCCTGGCCGAGCTCGCTGACGAGGAACGCCTTGACGTGCTCGTCCTTCATCTTCTTGGCGTTCGACGTCACCGTGGCATCCACCGGCCCGGTGCCGGCCGTCCACATCTCCTCCCCAAACGACTGCGCCGTCATCGGCGTCCACCCGGGCCAGCTTCCCGCGGCGGACGCGTAGGTGTTGCCGCCCATCCGCTGCCCGACGCCGTGGCCGACCTCGTGGAGGACCGAGGTCTCGTAGTGACCCATCGCCGCGTTCGCGCCGCGCCGGCGGCACCGCCCGGGGCCGTGTACGTGTTGCCACCGGTCGCGCTGTTCGCGCCGGAGTTGCCGCCGCCGGTCATGCCGTGACCGGCCGCGCTGTCGCTGGCCTTGTTCGACGCACCCGCGCTCTGAGGCAGCGCGATCAGGAAGTTCCACGGTTGCCACCAGCCGTAGCCGGCGCCGGTCGTCAGGAAGAACCCCTGGATCGTCTGCACGTGCCCGATCGGCACCGACTCGGAGAGCATCGAGTAGAGCCGCGCGACCAGCGCGACGCTCGACCAGGCCACGGGTGCGCACCGACGGCGACTGCGGCGTCACGCCGTATCGGGGTGTCGGCGGGCTCTCGCAGGGCGGCGAGCCGCCGTGCCCGCCGTGACCACGCCGGCGCCGCCGCTCAGGCGCTCGCGCGCGAGGCCGACGTAGCGAGCATCGGCGTCGCCGGCGAGCCAGCGCCGGCCGCGCCGTTGTGCGACGACGGCCGTCGTGCCCGAGCCCACGAAGGGATCGACGACAAGCTGGCCGGGCGCGCTCGAGGCGAGGATCAGCTTCTCGATCAACGCCTCGGGCTTCTGCGTCGCGTGCGCGGTCTTCTCGCTCATGCCGTTACAGATCACCGGGATCTCGAACACGTCGCGTGGCTTGGCACCGAGCGGGTGCGGCTCCCACTTGTCACGCCGCACGCC
>JALZOI010000857.1 GCA_030857245.1 Myxococcota bacterium | reverse complement strand
GTGGCGCTTCACCCTCGCGCGATGGATCACGTACGGTCCCTCGATCTGCGGCCAACGTGGCGCTGACTGTGCAGGAGCTGGATGCGGCGGATGACGCCCTGATCGACGACAATTAGATCTGCCTGACCGGCAGAAGTAGTTGTCGTCGATCACGCGCCGGACAGCTTCTTCGAGGTCGACACCACGACCCGGTCGATCGGCTTCGTCGTAAGTACTCGCACCACGAAGCTCGTCGCGCGCGGCAGGATGGTATCGCGCTCGCTTCACCGTCTAGGGTGTGTCCCTGAATCGAGTCACGTGGTTTCGATCGGTTGCGCGGCGTTGTCGGCGAAAAGTGGCGGCCTGAGCGGCGTCGTGATCGAACGTCGGCATGGCGACGCGAGCATGGATCAACGAGGAGCAATGGGCGCGGGTCGCTGGAGTCCTGGCGGCACATCCTCTTCGGGGGCGGCCGGGAAACGATGACCGACGCTTCTCGCCTATCCTTCTCCGGGCTCCCAGCTCCACAGGTCGTGTCCGAACTTCTTGAGCTACGTGCTTCTCCGTCACGCATTCGCCGACGGCAGCGGGGTTGCGAGACGCTCGTGTAAAAAGGCCAGGATCCTGTCGACCGCGGCGCGCGTCGGCTCGCCGGCATGGTCGATCAGGTTGATCGTCAGGACGCTATGGGGCGGCTCGGGCGCGGGCTTGGCGGAATCCGCAGGGAGCTCGATACCCTCGAACCCAGCGCCCAGCTCGCGGCGCAGGGTCTCGAACCGTGCGGCGCGGCAGAACAGCGTGTCGCCGTGAAAGCGCACGCCCAAGAACCGGAGGCCCTCGTCCGCGATCCGCCGGCGCGCATTGGCCATGGCTTCAGGCGTGGCGTGCACGGCCGCCGCCTTCGCGCGCGTGATCGGCAACGGGAACGAAGGATGTCCGAGTACCGGGGCGATCACCCAAGGATCGAGCGCCATCGTGAGCGCGAAGTTGCCGGTGACGCACATCCCGACCACGCCGACGCCGGCGCCTCCGATCTCGTCGTAGGCGTGCTTGGCGAGGGCGCGCAGCCAGTCGGTGATCGGGCTCGCGCGATTCTCGGCAAGGCAGCTGAACTCGCGGCTGACGCATAGACGCGTGAGCATGGCGATGCGCTCGATCGGATTCGTCTTCGCTCCGACCCTGCCGAACAGCCGCGGCATGAAGACGGTCATCCCCGCGCCCGCCACCTTGCGTGCGAATCGCGCGACTTCGGCGGTGATGCCGGGCACCTCGTGCATGACGACGACCGCCGGGCCGGTGCCTTGCCGATAGACCACCTTGGTATCTCCGTCGTGGGTGAAATCGGATCGCGAGAAGTCATCGAGTGCATCGACCGTCATGCAGCGACTATTGCCGGTGGACGGCGCGTTGACTCATCGGTGAGTAACCAATCACAAGCGCCCGGCGGAGCTACCATTCGAGATCGAGCTCAGCGCCGAAACGATTCCGCGACGACGCGGGTCCGAGGTGCCAGGCTCGAGACGATCGGAAACGGCAGGTCGGTTTGTGGAGCCGAGACCACTCCAGCTGGCGAACGCGAGCTGGTCACCTTCGTCGGCGAACACGCCATCGGGACGATCACGTGACAATGAAGGTTCAAATTCACGAGCCCGCCGAAGCGCTGGCAAACACGACGGCCCCGGTGCACGGTCGCTTGTTCTGAGCCGGCGCCGATCGAGATCTGGCTCAGCTTGGATCCTTGTCGACCTGCGAGAGATCGCTGATCGCAGGACCTTCGACGACGCGGCCGTAGGGATCGAAGCGTGAGCCGTGGCAGGGGCAGTCCCAGGTCCGCTCGGCTGGGTTCCATTGCACCACGCCGCCGAGGTGAGGACACGCCGCCGAGCATTCGTGGCGCCCGCCACTCTCGTCGACGTAGGTCGCGATCAGCTTGAGGCCGTGCCGGACCACGGCGCCTTGCCCGGGCGCGATGTCGTCGGCCGATGCGACGTCGCCGCGCTTGAGCCAGTCGGCGTACTGCCCCGCGACGTTGAGGTTCTCGCTCGCGAATTCCTTGATCGCCCGCAGGGTCCGGCGCGACGGGTCGTAGAGCTTGGCCCACGGGTTGTCGCGGCCCTGGATCAGGTCGGTCAGCAGGAGCCCCGCGATCGTGCCGTGGGTCAGCCCGTGCCCGGAATCTCCGGTGGCGACGTAGACATTGTCGCTGTCGGCCGGGTTGCGCCCGATGAAGGCGAGGCCATCGACCGGCTCGACGATCTGTCCCGACCATCGATACTCGACCTCTCCCATCATCGGGAACCACTCGCGGGCCCACGTCGTGAGGCGATCCCAGCGAGTCTCGGGATGGGGGTCCTGACCGGTCTTGTGATCCTCGCCGCCGATCACCAGCGTGTCGTGACTGGAGCCGGGGTGGACGCGTACGTAGTGGTACGGATCGAGGGTGTCGGAGTACAGCGCCTCGGTGACCGCGCCCTTGGCCACGCGTGCGCCGATCACGTAGCTGCGGTAGGCGGACTGCTTGGTGTGGATCACCGCGAGGTCGTTGACTGGCACGTTGGTCGCGACCACCACGGCGCGTGCGGTGATGATCGGTCCGTGACCGGTCTGGACCGTGGCGGTCTCGCCGCCCGTGATCGTGTCGGCGTGGGTCCGGCCGTGGATCTGACCGCCCGAGCGGGTGATCAGGCGGACCAGTCCGGCGAGGTACGCGAGCGGTTGGAACTGCGCCTGGCGGCGGAACCGCAGGCACGGACCGGTGTCCCGATCGAGCGGCGCGCGCGGGACCATCTCGACGTCGAGACCCGCGCGTCTCGCAACCTCGAGCTCGTGGTCGAGCTCGTCGCGCTTGTCCAGCGGCGCGAAGATGTACTCGTCGACGCGACGAAATCCGCACTCGATCGACTCGCTCGCACAGATCGAATCGATCAGATCGATCGCCGCGGCATGGCTGGCGACCGCGAGCCGGA
>JALZOI010000239.1 GCA_030857245.1 Myxococcota bacterium | reverse complement strand
CCGGCACACCTCGCACTCGCCACATGGATCGAGCGCGCCGACGAGCACGCGGCGGCCCGCGAGGACCTGCGCGCGCGGGCCGGTCGCCGCGACCGTGCCGATGGCGGCTCCACCCTGGAACGCCTCGACATCGATCGCGACGTCATCGTCGCCGAGGTCGCTCACCCGCTACCAGTCTTCGTTGCGATCGCGCTCGCGCGGCGGCGCGTCGTCGTCGGTCGGTCCGGGCGCCGTCGAGCCCCCGAACGACTCGCGCTCGGGCATCGCGCCGATCGCGGTGGACTCGTCATCTGCCGGCACCGAGCCGTCGAACTTCATGGCGAAGTCGTCGCCCTCGTTCTCGTAGTGCGCCTCCTCGAGGAGCGCGGCGTCATCGACGTCGAGAGGCTCGTCCTGGGGCACGAAGCCGCGGTTGGGCGGCGCCATCGGCGGGGCGGTGCGGGCCGGCCCCGAGCCGCCGGTGCTCGCCGCGATCAACGGCGCCGGCACGTGCGAGACCGGGAGCCCCTGCCGGACGCGCCACGACGAGAGCGCGACGACGAGGTCTTCGTACGGGATCATGGATCGACGTTATCACGGCGACCGGGGCCGCAACTGGTGACGGCCTCGAACACCATATAAGGTCGTGTCGCATGTCGGTCCGCCTGTATCGATCGCCGGTGCTGCCAACCGAGGGCTTCGTTCATGGTTTCCCCGAGCGAAGCGGCGGGGTCTCGACGGGACCGCGCAGCTCGCTCAACCTCGGCAAGCGCTGGGGCGACGACGCCGCGAACGTCGAGGAGAACCGCCGCCGGCTCGCGGCGCACGCCGGCTACGATCCGGCGCAGCTCGTCATCACCCGCCACGTCCACGGCACGCGCGTCTACCGGGTCGGCGAGCCGCTCGAGCCCGACGCGGAGTTCGACGGGCTCGTCTCCGATCGCGTCGGGCCGGTGCTCGGCGCGTTCGCGGCCGACTGCATCCCGCTGCTGTTCGCCGATCCCGAGGCCCGGGTCTGCGCCGCCGCCCACGGCGGGTGGCGCGGCACGGTCGGCGGCATCGCGACCAACGTGATCGAGCGGATGGTCGCGCTCGGCGCCCGGGCGGAGTGCGTGCGCGTCGCGCTCGGGCCGTCGATCGGACCGTGCTGCTTCGAGGTCGGCCCCGAGGTCGTCGTCGAGTTCCGTGCCGCGCTCGGCGAGCTCCCCGGGCTCGTCGTGCCGGGCCCGCACAAGGACCACATCGATCTGCGGGTCGCGTCGCGCGCGTACCTCGAGCGTGCCGGCGTCTCGCCCGGGCACATCGACGACCGGCCGCCGTGCACGAAGTGCGAGGGCGACCGGTTCTTCAGCTACCGCCGCGACGGCACGGACGGCGGCGTGCACATGGGCTTCATCGGCCTGGCCTGACGGCGGGCCGGGCCACCGGCCCTTACTCGCAGGTGGCGACCGACCACTGCGTGTAGTAGGTGTCGCTCGGCTCGTCGATGACCTCGGTGCCCGCGACGCACTGACCGGCGGTGGCGATGAAGCCGTAGCTCGCCGGGTTGGTCGCGAGGCGGAGCGAGCCGGTCAGCACCTCGACGCGGTCGGCGTCGACGCTGCTGCGCAGGCTGCCGTCGAGGAGCACCTGCGTGACGTCGTAGACCGGCGCGGTGCCGCCGAGCACGGCGTGGTCGGTGGCGAGGCGGAGGTCGAGCCTCGGCGCGACCGTGACGGTCTCGGTGCCGCTCACCGGGTCGTGGCTGATCGTGGCGCCGAACGCGCGGCCATCCTGCGGGTTGAGATCGAGCGAGAACGCGCGTGCGCCGCCGATCGACAGCGACGTCGTGCGGTCACCGAGGCCGACGTGCGTGAGCTGGAGCGGCTGACCGGCCGCGTGCATCGCGACCGCGGTGACGCCGGGGAGATCGAGATCGATCGCACCGTCGAGCTCGGGCACGTGGACCGAGGTGGCGCCGAGGCCGATGACCAGCTCGCTGGTCTGCTGCGCGCCATTCAGCGTGATCGCGACGACGTTGGCCTGCGCCGAGGCGAACCGGAACGAGTCCGCCGCGTCGGCGTCGGCCAGCTCGATCGTGATCGCGCGGTCGATGTCGAGCCTGCCGCGGACGTGGGCGGCGCCGAGGATCTCGAGCGATGCGGTCACCTGACCGGCGAGCGAGAACGCGGGCAGCCCCTCGCCGAGCTTCGACGCGAAGGCCCGCATCGCATCCTCCACCTCGTCGAGGTCGACGGTCAGCGACAGCGCGTTCGGCGCGAGACCGATCGAGAGGGGCTCGTCGTGGTTGGAGCCGATCTGCAGCCCGAACCGCAGGGTGTCGTCGTCCTCGGTCACCCGGATGCGCAGCCCGAACTGCGCGAACGCCTGCGCGCAGTCGGCATCGACCGCCTCGCCGAGCGGCGCTCCGGTGTCGTCGTCGTACTGGGTCTCGGTGCAGACCAGCGCGGCCGGCACCTTGTAGATGCCATCGCCCTGGTGGTTCGCGTCGGTGAGCAGGTTCTCGTTGATCCACTCGGCGGCCGCGGCTCCATCGAAGTCGACGTCGCCGGACTCCTCGGCCGCGAGCTGGTCGGTGGTGCCGGTGGAGCGCACGTCGCTGCGCACTGCCATCACGCCGGCGAGCTGCGCCAGCTTCGCCTGCACGCGGAACGAGGTCTCGCTGCCGGGGTCCCCGAGCGTGCTCTCGACGATGCCGCCGAGCATGCGCTCGACCATGCCGAAGGCGGCGGGCGACGGGAGCGCTGCGCCGTCAGCGGTCGCGGCCTTCGCTTCGTCGAGGACGTGCACGAGGTCACTCGAGATCCGCGCGCGGACATCGGCGGGGGCGGGCGCGTCCGGGCCACAGCCACCGAGTCCCAGGGATGCGATCGAGAGTAGGCCAAGTAGATACGCAGGTCTGTTCATGCACCTCAGGCATTCCAACCCACGTGCCAGTGGCCTGACATTCAACGAGGTCCGCGCATTGCCAGCGGTTGCCGCGACACGGCGATCCGGACCGCCTGCAACCTCGTGATCTTTCACGATCGCGCGCCGCCCCGGTGCGATCACGACGCCGGTGCCGCGTGAACGATCGATCACGAGCCAGCGGGCGTCACGTCGGCTTTTCGACCACGCCCGCGGTCACGACGCTCACCGAAAGTGGTGAACGCCTGACAGGTCACAACCCGGGCCACATGAACAGCACCATCGCGTTGTAGACCGCATGCGCGCAGACCGGCGCGATCAGCCTGTGGGTGCGCTCGTAGCTGAATGCGGTGACGAGTCCCAGGCCGAACACGGGGACGAACGAGGCGGGTGGGTGAACGATCGCGAAGAGCGCTGCGCTCGCGATCATCGCGACCGCCAGGTGCGAGGACCGGCGCAAGCCACGAAAGACGAGACCCCGAAAGATCAGCTCCTCGCACAGCGGCGCAGCGATCACGGCGAGCACGGCGAGCGCGGTTGGGACCGCGGTGGTGCGTTCAGCGTCGAGGACGAGCGACTGATAGAGGCGGCCCAGCGAACCGGCACCGGCACCGAGGACGACTCCGAGCAGCACGCTGGCGAGCTGCGAGCGCGCCTGCGGCGAGCCACGGATGCCGAGGGTCGAGAGGATGTTCGGCACCTGCCGACGCCAGACCACGTACAGCGCGATCAGCGTCACGAGCACACCCGCCGCGACGAACGCGATCAGGGTCATCTGCTCGGGCGGTGCGCCTGCTCTCCTGCCGGCGACGGCGATCGCACTCTGGAAGACGAAGAACCCGAGCACCGCGATCAGGCCGTCACTCAGCGCGAGCTGCGGTGTGGGCTGATGAATCGGATCGAGGAGCAGCGGGGCTCGGTCGCGAACGGTCTGCCAGATCGCGAACGCGAGGAGCGCGCAGAGGATGCCGAGCACGAGCTTGTTCCAGTGCGGCGCGTAGAACCCGTAGCCGTACAGCGCGGCCAGCGCCATGTACGTCCACATCACCGTCGGGCGGACCTTGCGCTGGACTTCCTCGGCGAGCGGGTTCGTGGCGAGGATCCCCATCCCGACGGCGATCACGGCGAAGATCGCGATGCCGACGAGCGCCATCACGCTGCCGATCACGGCCTCGAGGTCGAGGCCACCGGAGAGCACGGCGACCGCCACGATGATGCCGAGCGTGTAGAGCGCGGCGGCACTGCCCCACACGGTCGCCTTGCGCAGCAGGACCTGATCGATGCGCTGAGGAAACGTGAACAGCAGCCACAACGCCTTGCCCTCGTTCGACAGCGCCATGAAACCACCCCCCATCAGCACGAACGCGCCGATGCCGAACGCGAGTGCCGAGGCGTGCCGCGCGTCGTGGGTCGCGCCGGCAAACACGGCCGGGTTGAGCCCGATCTGAAAGGCGATGACGAGGATCGGGAGGATCAGCGTCTGCAGCAGCAGGTTGCGATCACGCAGCAGCAGGACCAGCTCGCGATCGACGATGCCGCGAAACCAGCGCCGCGACGCGGCCGGCGCCGCACCTCGCTCGCCTCGATAGGCTCCCGCGCCGACGATCAGTCCGTCGCGCACGAGGTGCTCGCCCAGGCGAACGCCCGCGGCGGTGAGCGCGACACCGCCGACGAGCATGGCGGCGCCCGCGCCGACCGCAGCCGGGCCTCCCGCGACGAGCGTCACGGGCAGAGACCATGGCAGCCAGCGGACGGCGTGCTCCGGGATCACCGCGAGTGCGCTGAGCTCGAACGGCAGCGTGCGGCTCGAGCACATGTAGAGCGCGAGCATCGACAACGTGCCGAGTGCCGTACACACCGCCTGGATGTTCTTGAGACGCGGCAGCGCCATCCGCTTGCGTAGCCACGTCTCGAGCAGCAGTCGAGACACCGCGATGATGACGTTGCTGTAGAGCGTGGCGCCGATCGCGAGCGGAACGGCCCACCAGCGGTACCCGACCGTCCACAGCACGACGACCAGCAACGAGAAGTGGAAGATCCACGAGACGGCGTTCAGCAGCGCGTACTCGATCGTCTTCGCGAGGAACAGCGCGCGAGCGGAGATCGGCAACGTGAACAGCCACTGCATGGTCCAGTCGACGTGGCCCAGGTCGGTGTTGGCGTTGCCCAGGGACATCAGCAACAGGCACAGGTAGCTCAGGCCCAGCAGCAGGGCGATCACCGTCCGGAACTGCGCGCTGGTGGCGAGCCAGGTGAGCTCGTCGAGGAACCCGTCGTCGTCGATGCTGCGGAAGGCATCGGCGCCCCGGGCGTCGAACTGCTCCAGCATGCTGTCGACGCGGGCACGCTGGTCGGGCGCGAGCAGCGGCAGCGGATCGGCGTCACGCGGGACCCGGTCCTCGAGGGTGTCCACGGCGAGTCGACTCGCGACCTTGGCGCGTTGCGTACGTCTGATGTCGGCGACGCGTGCTGGATCGCGACCGCTGCTCTCGGCGTCGGCGATGCGCTCGGCGGCGCGGACGATGGCCCGATAGGTCCACTTGTCGATGGAGATCCGTCGATCGGGGGCATCGGAGATCGTGCGTGCGAGGTTGCCGATCACGCCGGACGCGACCGACATGCCGAGAACGACGAACAGGGCGAGGATCGGCAGCGCAGCCAGGCGCACGGGGCGGTGCTTGCCCGGTGTCACCGCCGGCTTGCCGCGGCGGAACGGGTTGCGAAACTGCCCGGAGAGCCGGTTCATCCAGCGACGCGCTGACGTCGCCAGCAGCACCCGGATCACCGGCCAGGTCGACAGCACGGCCCGGCGCTCGGGCGTCATCCGCCCGACTCGGCCGCGACCGCGAAGAACACATCCTCCAGCGAGCCGCCCGCGCTGAGGTTCGCGCGCAGCTCGGCGATCTCACCGAGCGCCGCCAGCTTGCCCTTGAACAGGATGCCAACGCGCTTGCACAGGCGTTCCGCCTGGTCGAGCAGGTGCGTGCTGTAGAACACGAGCTTGCCTCCGGCGGCGCGCTCGATCAGGAGCTCGTGCAGTGCACGGGTCGCGAAGGGATCGAGCCCATTCGTGGGCTCGTCGAGGATCAGCACGCTCGGGTCGTGAAGGAGTGCCGCGATCAGCGCGAGCTTCTTCTTCATGCCCTTGGAGTAGTTGACGGCGTAGTCCTCGAGCGCCTCCTCGAGCTTCAGCCGTTCCGCCAGCGGTGCCGTGCGCTGTTCGATCTCGGTACGCGTCAGCCCATGCATCTCGCCGACGAAGCGCAGGAGCTCGCGACCCCGGAGGTAGTCGTAGAACACCGGCTCGTCGGGTAGGTAGCCAACATGACGCATGACGTCCGCGCGTGCGCTGAAGCAATCGAGCCCGCAGATCCGCGCGCTGCCTCCGCTCGGCTGGAGCACCCCGATCATCATCTTGATCGTGGTGGTCTTGCCGGCACCGTTCGGCCCGAGCAGCGCGAAGATCTCGCCGGGGGAGACCGCCAGCGAGAGCTCGGACACGGCGACGAACGAGCCGTAGGCTTTGGTCAGGCGCGCGATCTCGATGCCACTCGTCATCGTCGTGCCGCCCGACCCTCAGTCGACCTTGATGCCGTAGGTCGGCAGGATGTCGCCGGTCAGCGCCTGCACCACGGTCTCCGCCTTGTGCCAGTCGATCATCGCCTGCGCGCGGCGGAGCTCGGCCTGCCGGAGCTCCTCCTGGCGGTTGAGCACGTCGAAGTTGGTCGCCTTGCCGAGGTTGAAGCGATCCGCTTCGACCTTGATGTTCTCGTTCGCGAGCGCGATCGCCCGCTCCGAGAGGGCGACCCGGCGGCGCGCGAGCTCGAGCTGGGCGACCGCGCGCGCCATGGTCTGGGCGATCTGCGCGCGCACGTCGAAGGTGGTGACCTGGAGCTTCTTGCGATTCTCGCGCTGCTCGCGGGCAAGGCCCCGCACGTTCTCCTGCCCGAACGAGTGCTGGAGCGTCAGCGAGCCCGTGATCGAGAGCGTCTTGAACGTGGCGAGGTTCTCGCCGGCGGTGCCGAAGTTACCGTCCTGGCCGGTCGGGCCGCCGGAGAGGGCGGCGTCGAGCTGCGGCAGCAGGCCGTTCTCGGTGATGTCGATCTCGAGCTTCGCGAGCTGATCCTGCTTCGCGAGCTGCGCGAGCTCGGGGCTCGCGGCGAACGCGCGCTCGGTGAGCTGGCCGAGATCCCAGGTCGTGTCGCGGGTGGCGAGGTCGCTGCCGACGCGCAGCGCGAGCTCGCCCTCGCCGATGGTGAGGCCGACGGCGCGCCGCACCTCGATCGAGCGATCGAGCACGGCGAGCTCGCCGTTGAGCACGTCCTCCTCGCGCGTCGCGATGATCTGCTGGACGGCGGGGATCTCGCTGCGTGGGACCTTGCCGCCCTGGTTGCCGATCTGGGTGATCCGGAGCCGCTCGCGTGCGAGGTCGAGGCTGGCCTGCGTGATCGCGACCTGGCGCTCGGCGAGCACGAGATCCCAGTATGCCGAGATGACGGTCTGCACCGCCGCGATCGCGGCGACCCGGCGGCCGAGCACGACCGCGTCGCGCGAGATCGTGGCGCGGCGCTCGTTCGCCTCGTAGAGCCAGCGGCCGCGCCCGCGCAGCAGCGGCTGGATGATCCCGGCCGACACCTCGTGCGCCCAGGTGGTCCCGCCGAACACGTCGTCGACGAGCGGATCGCTGTACTCGATGTCCTGGTACTGGGTGCCCGCGTGCAGCGTGAACGTGCCGCCGGTCGGCAGCGCGCGCGAAAGATCGACCGTGGCCGTCGCCAGGAGCGAGCGGTCGAGCTCCTGGCCGTTGAAGATCCCGGAGGACCGCGACGCGAAGATCTGCGAGCGGATCTGCCAGTCATCGCGCGCGTAGCTCTGCTGGATGCGCGCCTCGGCGATCGCGATGTCGATCCGCGCGCTCGCGAGCGCCGGGGCCTGGCGAACCGCGAGCTGGAGCAGGGCCGGGAGGCTGGTCGCGCGAGCCGGGCCGGCCCAGCTCGCGAGGTTGTCGACGCCGACGGGCGGGGTCGCGGACGGCGGCGTCGCGCCGGGCCCCGTCGTGTCCGCACCCTGCGCGAGCACGCGGGTCAGCAGATCCGCGTGCGCCCTCGGCGACGCGAGCACGCCGAGGACACCGAACAGAGCACCAGCCAGGCGTACGAGCCGCATCGACGGCGCGCATCATGGCATGGCGATTTTTGGCTTGCACCGTGCGACACGTGCGGCATCGGCAAGGTCGCGGCGGCGGCGGCGGCGGTCGCGCGCCCGGATCGGGTCCGTGGCGCACCGCCATTCGCCGAATGATCACCCGTCGCTCCATGGATCTGCGCGGGAGCGCCGTGCTAGCGTCACGCGCACCGATGGGAACGGTCCTACGTACCTATTGTTTTCTCGATGCACTGCAGCCTCAGCAGGCGACGTTCATCGGCAAGACCGCACGTGGCTTCCTTCCGGTGCCATTTCAGGCCTCCTTGTGGGTCGAGATCTCGCCGGGCATCGCCATCAACCAGGTGACCGACGCCGCCCTCAAGGCGACCGCGGTCCAGCCGGCGGTCCAGGTGGTCGAGCGCGCCTACGGCCTCCTCGAGATCCATCACCACGACAAGGGCGAGGTCCTGCAGGCCGGCGCCACGATCCTCAAGTACCTCGGGGTCGAGGAGGGCCAGCGCCTCAAGCCGAAGGTGCTGACCAACCAGATCATCCGGGGCGTCGAGGCCTACCAGACCCAGATCATCAACCGCTCGAGCGCGGGCATGATGGTGCTGCCGGGCCAGTCCCTGTTCATCTTCGAGTGCGAGCCCGCGGGCTACGCGGTCCTGGCGGCCAACGAGGCCGAGAAGGCTGCGCAGGTCAACCTCGTCAACGTCACGCCATATGGCGCCTTCGGGCGCCTCTACATGGCGGGGCCCGAGGCGGAGGTCGATGCGGCGGCGGCGGCGGCGACGGCCGCGCTCGCGAGCGTGACCGGCAAGGAACCAGAGAAGTTCGTCGACCGCTAGTTGTCGACAGTTCGTGCGGCGACCGATCCAGCAGGTAAGGAGCTCTAGAAATGGCTGACGCTCTCGGAATGATCGAAGTCAAAGGCTTCGTCGGTATGGTCGAAGCTGCCGACGCGATGGTGAAGGCCGCGAAGGTGGAGCTCGTGGGCTTCGAGAAGACGGGTGGCGGCTACGTCACCGCCGTCGTCCGCGGCGACGTGGCGGCCGTCAAGGCTGCGACCGAGGCGGGCCAGCGCGCCGCCGAGCGCGTCGGCGAGGTCGTCTCGGTGCACGTGATCCCGCGCCCCCACGCCAACGTCGACGCCGTCCTGCCGCTCGGCCGGGCGGGCGGCGAGGGTGGCGGCAACGGCGGCAAGAAGTAGCCACCGATGGTCCTCGGCAAGGTCATCGGCACGCTGGTCGCGAGTCGCAAGGAGCCCACGCTCGACGGGCTCACGCTGCTCGTCGTGCGCGCGTGTGACGTCGATGGCGTGCCCACCGGGGCCGTGGCCGTGGCGGTCGATGCGGTCGGCGCGGGGATCGGTGAGGTCGTGCTGTACTGCGCCGGCTCGTCGGCGCGACAGACCACGGTGACCCAGAACCGGCCCGTCGACGCGACGATCATGGCGATCGTCGACGAGATCGCGGTCGGCAACGAGCGCCGCTACGTGAAGGACTAGCCGCCGTGGGCTACGGCAAGTACGGCAAGCCCTACGTACCGCGCGGCAGCCAGCCGGTGTCGAAGCCGGCGACCCCGCAGGCCGGGACCAAGCCGAGCGCGGCGCCGCCG
>JALZOI010000856.1 GCA_030857245.1 Myxococcota bacterium | reverse complement strand
CGCTGGAGCAAGCGGGCGCCGAGCCGGGCGCCGGTCCGCGGCGCGAGCTCGGCCGCGGACGGCGCGTCCGCGCCGAACATCACGAGGCGCGGGCGCAGATGATCGAGGATGCCGAGCCACGCACCGCCGACCGAGGCCCACAGCGTCGACACGGGTGCGTCGGTAACGCCGACGAGGACCTTGTCGGCGCCCGCGCGGCCGAGCTCGCGCTGCAGCCGATCGACGCCGGGGACGGGTTGCGTCGTCATCACGTGCGCGGTCGAGTCGGGCGCGCGGCGCTCCGCGCTCGCGTGGACGACGACGGCGGCGTAGAGCGTGGCGCCCCAGGACGAGGCGATCGCCCGACCCGCGGCGAGCGCGGTCAGCGAGGACGCGTGTACGCGCTCGCCGTCGAGATCGATGTGGACCAGGACGGCTCCCACGCTCCGACGACGCTAGCGTGGTCGGGCGCCGGTGGTCAACAATTGCGTCTCATTCCCGCAGCTTGCAAGCCAGCACGCGCTCGCAGCGGCCGCCGGCGACCTCGAGCTCCCAGCCGTGGCGCGCGCAGACGAGGCGCTCGCCCTCGACGAAGCCATCCGAGATCCGTCCGCCGTCGTGCGGACAGACGTCGTCGACGACGACCAGCCGGCCGCTATCGAGCCGCGCCACCGCGACCGACCGAGCCCCATCGCGGGCCCGCACGACCCGGCCCACCGGCACGTCGACCGCACCGACATCGGGTGTGCCGTCGTCGGGATCGTAGCCAAGCTCGTGGACGAGCTGCGCGTGGACCGAACCCATGCGCGCAGGCTAGGGGGCCGGTCTGACATCCCTCGGTTCGCGCGCACCCGTTGCGCGAGCTCAGCTACCGCGCGCCCTGGCGGAGCGCGTGATCGGCGAGGACCAGCGCGATCATCGCCTCGACGATCGGCACGGCGCGCGGGAGCACGCAGGCGTCGTGGCGACCTTTCGGGGCGAGGACGGCGGGGTTGCCGTCGGGATCGACGGTGTCCTGCGCGCGCATGATCGTCGCGGTCGGCTTGAAGGCGATGCGCAGCGTGATCGGCTCGCCGTTGGAGATGCCGCCCTGGATGCCGCCGGAGCGGTTGGTGCGCGTGCCGATCGAACCATCGGGGCGGCGATAGAACAGGTCGTTGTGCTCGCTGCCGGTGAGCCGCGTGCCGGCGAAGCCGTCGCCGTTCTCGACACCCTTCACCGCCGGGATGCTCATCATCGCCTTCGCGAGATCGGCCTCGAGCTTGTCGAACACGGGCTCGCCCCAGCCGGCGGGGACGCCCTGCGCGACCGCACGGATCACGCCGCCCACCGAGTCGCCCGCCTTGCGCGCGCGCTCGACCCGCTCGATCATCCGCGCCGCGGCTTCGGGATCCGGGCAGCGGATGTCGTTCGCGTCGACGGCGTCCCGGGTGACCGTCGCCGCATCGACGGTGGCGCCGACGTCCTGGACCTCGTCGACCCACGCGACGATCGTGACGCCGCGTTGCGCGAGCAGCTGCTGCGCGACCGCGCCGCCGGCGACCCGCGCCACGGTCTCGCGTGCGCTCGCGCGGCCGCCACCCGCGACGGCGCGCGTGCCGTACTTCGCGTCGTAGGTGAAGTCGGCGTGGCTCGGCCGGTACGCGCGTGCGATCTCCTCGTAGTCCTTGCTGCGCGCGTCCTGGTTGCGGACGACCATGGCGATCGGCGTCCCCAGCGTGACGCCGTCGTGCAGCCCCGACAGGATCTCGACCTGGTCGGCTTCCTTGCGCTGGCTGACGAGGCGGCTCTGGCCGGGCCGTCGCCGATCGAGCTCCGCCTGGATCTTGGCGATGTCCAGCGGGATCCGGGGCGGGCAGCCATCGATCACGACGCCGAGCCCCGGACCATGGGACTCGCCGAACGTCGTCACACGGAACAGCGCGCCGAAGCTACTACCCATCGCGCGGAGTGTACGATGCGCGCATGCCAATGAGGATCATGATGCTCGCCCTCCTGCTCGCCGGCTGCTCGGGGCCGACCACGCAACGATCGTCCGCACCCGACCCGACGGAGACGCCACCCACCACCAACGACCCGGGCGCCACCCAGGACGTCACCGGCATGCAGCCGGCGATCCCCCCCGAGACCGCTACCACCGGCGTGACCGCCCCGGCCGCCGCCAACGCCGATGGCGCGAGCTGCCTCAGCGGCGCGGAGTGCAGCTCGGGCACCTGCGAGGGCCAGGGCTGCGGCACCGGCACGCCGGGCACGTGCATGCCGCGGTCGCGCGCCTGCACCAAGGATCTTCGCAGCTACTGCGGCTGCGACGGCAAGACGTTCCAGTCCTCGGGCAGCTGCCCGGGCCAGCGCTACGCGGCGAAGTCGGAGTGCACGGGATCGTGAGACCGTTGAACCCCGCGCTGACGCGCGGGTGGGCATGTAGGTTTGCCGCCACGCGGACTTCAGGGTTACCCTCGGCTCGCTGATGGTCGATGCGGACCGCCGTCCCACGGCGCAAGAGATCGAGGAGCTGATCGACCTGGTTCGTCGCGACCCGGGGTCGCCGGCGTTCATCGATCTTGGCGAGGCGTACCTGTCCCTCGGTCGCCCGCGCGATGCGATCCAGGTCTGCAACGTCGGGCTCGGTGCGTCGCCCGACAGCCTCGAGGGTCGCGTCATGCTCGCGCGCGCCTACGCGTCCTTGCATCAATGGAAGGAAGCGCAGGGCGAGCTGCTCCGCGTCGTCAAGGTCGACCGCTCGAACCGCCAGGGCTTCGCGCTGCTCGGCGAGGTGCTGCTGCGTCGCCAGGACTACGAGCGTGCGGTGCCCGTGCTCCAGCACGCGCAGAACCTCGACCCGACGAGCCCGCAGATCCTGTCGATGCTGCGTCGCGCGCGCGCCGGCCAGCCGCTCGACGCTCCGCCGCCGATCCCGGCGCCCGTGCCGCCCCGCGGCGAGACCAACCACGGCCGCGAGCTCCAGCAC
>JALZOI010000238.1 GCA_030857245.1 Myxococcota bacterium | reverse complement strand
GGTCGGAGATGCCCGGCATGCCGGCCTCGCTGATCACGGCGACGCGCTGGCCCGCCGCGAGGGCGCGGACGATCTCGTCGGACCGCGCGGCCTCGTTGCCCTCGAAGTACGAGATCAGGCGGCGCGCCGGGTTGACCGGCCCCAGCGCGTCGACGTGCCCGAGTAGGGTCTTGGCGCTGCGGGTGTCCTCGGCCGCGATCAGATCGGCCTCGCGGAGCACGCGCGCGGCGCGCAGCGAGAGGTCCTCGAGGTTGCCGATCGGCGTACCGACGACGAAGAGCGTGCCGCTCGGGTCGCTCGGACTGGTCACGGGCTAGTCACGGGTCAGGGCACCGATATCGACGGCGGTGCCGAGCTCCGCCTCGAGGTACTTCTTCAGGCGGTCGAGCATCCGCTTCTCGAGCTGGCGCGCGCGCTCGCGGCTGACCTGGTAGCGGTCGCCGATCTCCTGCAGCGTGAGCGGGTCCTCGGTCAGCCAGCGCTCGCGGAAGATCGTCTGCTCGCGACCCTGCAGCGTCTGCGCGAACGTCTCGAGCTTGCCCTTGAGGAGCTGCGAGAACTCGCTCTGCGCGACCGCGCGATCCGGCCGGTCGGCCTCGTCGGGCAGGTAGTCCATGCGGGTCCGCACGCCGTCGTCGTCGCCGGTGCCGAGCGGCGCGTCGAGCGAGGCCTCGGGCGAGCCCAGCCGGCGCTCCATCTCGATGACGTCCTTCTCCGACACGTCGAGGCGCTCGGCGAGCAGCGCCGAGCTCGGGAAGTAGCCCGCCTGCTCGAGCTTCTCGCGCTCCTTGCGCAGGTTGAAGAACAGCTTGCGCTGCGCCTGCGTGGTGCCGATCTTCACGAGGCGCCAGTTGTTGAGGATGAACTTGAGGATGTACGCGCGGATCCAGAACGCGGCGTAGCTCGATAGCTTGACGCCGCGGTACGGGTCGAACTTCCCGACCGCCTGGATGAGGCCGATGTTGCCCTCCTGCACGAGGTCGAGCAGGTTCTTGTGGGCGCGCCGGTACTCGTACGCGATCTTCACCACGAGCCGGAGGTTCGCCTCGATCAGGCGGCGCGCCGCCTGCGAGTCGCCCTGCTCGACGAGCCGGATCGCGAGCTCCTTCTCCTCGTCGGGCGTCAGCAACGGATAGCGCCGCGCCTCCCGCATGTACGCCGCCATCGGATCGCGCCGCGCGAGCGAGCCGCCGGTCGACTTGACGGGGATCTCGATGTCGTCGGTCGGCTCGACCTCTTCACCTACATCGATCGTTTCGGCGGCCGCGGCGAGATCGGTGTCGACACCTTCATCGCTCTCCTTCTCGTCTTCCGAGTCCTCGTCGCGCTCGGAATCCTTCTCATCCGGGTCGGGCTTGTCGCCGACATCGATGACTGCGGCCTGCTTTCGCGCCTTCGCACCGCTGCCTTTGGTCTTCCGCTCGGCCATCGACTTCTCCGTCGACGACCATACTACATGCCACCACTCCTAGCTGGTGCCGTCGGCGATCAACTCAGGCTGGCGTCGAGTTCCAGGACCTCTATAATCGCGAGATATGCGAAGCCGGTTGAACCTGGCCCTGGTGGTGGGCGCGGGTGTCCTAGCACTCGTCCTCACGGTCATCCGACAGTCGCCGGAAGGCGTTGTTTCACTGGAGCTGGACACCAAGGCAGTCCGCGCGGCTCCCGGCCGTCCGTCGATCCAGCGCCACGATCTCACCGCGCTCCGGATCTTCAACATGACCCTCGTGCGGATCAAGGATCGCTACGTCGATCCAGGCCGCGTCGACCCGAAGAAGATGCTCTACGCCGCGCTCGACGGCGTGCAGTTCAACATCCCCGAGGTGCTCGTCGAGCCCGACGTCGCTCACCACAAGGTGAAGGTGACGGTGAACGACAAGCCGGAGATCTTCTTGACCGACGACGTCGACTCGCCGTGGCGCCTCGCCGCGAAGCTCAAGAAGGTGTTCCGCTTCATCGAGGCGAACATGAACGCCGGTGCCGACCTCGCGAAGGTCGAGTACGCGGCCGTCAACGGCATGCTGTCCACGCTCGACCCGCACTCCGTCCTGATGGACCCCGAGCAGGCGCGCGACATGGACGTGTCGACGAGCGGCAAGTTCGGTGGCCTCGGCATCGTGATCCGCATGGATCCCACCGACAACAAGCTCAAGGTCGTCCGGCCGATGAAGAACACGCCGGCGTCCCGCAAGGGCATCAAGGCCGGCGACCACATCGTCAAGATCAACCACGAGCACACCGAGAACCTGACCTCGAACGAGGCGGTCGACCGGATGCGTGGCGACCCGAAGACCGGCGTCACGCTGTGGATCTCGCGCAAGGGCACCGAGGCGCTGATGCGCTTCGACCTGCTCCGCGACGTCATCCGTGTCACGCAGGTCGAGCACAAGCTGCTCGACAAGCACGTCGGCTACGTGAAGGTGAAGCAGTTCTCGAAGGCGATCTCGGGAGACGTCGCCGATGCGATGCGTCAGCTCTCGGCGCAGGGGGCGACGTCGTGGATCCTCGACCTCCGCTACAACCCGGGCGGCCTCCTCGAGGAGTCCGTGCAGCTCACCGACCTGTTCGTCGACTCCGGCACGGTGGTCACCACGGTGTCGGGTCGCGACCGCGAGGCGCGCCGCGCCGAGCACGGCTTCGGTGACACCACGTCGCCGCTCGCGGTGCTCGTCAACGGCGGCTCGGCCTCGGCGTCGGAGATCGTCGCCGGCGCGCTCAAGAACCTCGATCGCGCCGTCATCATCGGCTCGCGCACGTTCGGCAAGGGCACCGTCCAGGAGCTCTACGATAACGAGGACAAGAGCAAGCTCAAGCTGACGATCGCGCAGTACCTGACGCCCGGCGACCGCTCGATCCAGAACCTCGGCATCGTCCCCGACATCGCGCTGCAGCGCATGTACATCCCCGAGAAGAACACCGCGCCCGAGGACTTCGTGCGCCTGCTGCCGCCGACCCGGACCTACGGCGAGAAGGACCTCGATGCGACGCTGGTGTCGACCTACGCCAAGGACACCGACAAGCCCACGTACGAGATCCCGTTCCTCGTCGACCGCAAGAAGCCGGCGGCCGGCGCGGCCCCCGCCGTCAAGCCCGAGGACGAGGAGGACGGTCCCGACGAGGACGAGATCATCGAGGACTTCGAGATGAAGTTCGCGAAGGACCTCGTCTCGAGCGTCAGCACGCCGTCGCGCACGAAGCTCGTGGCGTCGGCCTCGAAGGTCGTCGCGCGCGTCCGCGCCGAGGAAGAGAAGAAGCTGATCGCCGAGCTCGGCAAGATCGGCGTCGACTGGTCGCCCGTGATGGCGGCTGCCGAGGGTGGCCCGGCGAACCTCGAAGTCTCGCTGTCGACGATGCCGCAGGGCAACGTCAAGGCCGGCGAGATCGTGACGGTGACCGCGACGGTCAAGAACACGGGCCTGGGCACCGCGTACCGCGTGCTGCCGCGCGTCCACACCGACGACCAGGTGTTCGACGACACCGAGCTGCCGATCGGCAGGCTCGCGCCCGGCGAGACCAAGATGTACTCCGCGAAGCTGCGCGTGCCGAAGGACGCGCTCGATCGCAAGAACCGCCTCGGCATCGAGGTCAAGGAAGCGCGCAACGCGCCGGTTCGCGTGATCCCGACCGAGCTCTCCGTCGAGGCGCAGCCCCGCCCGGTCTTCGCGTACTCGTACCAGCTGATCGACGACGGCAACGGCGACGGCCTCGTGCAGCGCGGCGAGAAGTACCGGCTCCAGGTCTCGCTCAAGAACACCGGCGCGGGCGCGACGCAGCAGGCGACCGTGCTGCTCCGCAACGCGACCGGCGACGGCGTCACGCTCGGCAAGTCGCGCATCGAGCTCAAGGACACGCCGCTCGCACCCGGCCAGATCAAGGAGCTCGAGTTCCCGCTGCAGACCGATGCCACCCTGCGTGGCGACGAGATGATCGTCGAGCTGATGGCGTACGACTCGGCGCTCGACGTGCAGTCGGCCGAGAAGCTGAAGTTCAAGATCCAGCCGGGGATCATCGGTCAGCGCGCCGGCGCCCAGGTGACCGTGAAGTCGCCGATGGTGATCCGCGGCGGTGCGGCCGATGACACGTTCGCGGTCGGCAGTGCGTCGAAGGGCGCGAGCTACAACGCGCTCGGCACCTACGGTCCGTACACGAAGGTGAAGCTCAATGCGGGCGGCAGCCGGATCGGCTTCATCCCGACGGCGGCGCTGCAGCAGGGCGGCTCGGGCCAGGGCTCGTACACCCCGGTGTGGAACTCGACGCCGCCGGTGATCGCGATCAACCACAAGGGCCTCGAGACCAGTGCCAGCACCTACAAGCTCTCGGGGGAGATCACCGACGAGCAGAAGGTCGAGGACGTCTACATCTTCGTGTCGAACCAGACCGCGAAGATCGAGAGCCGCAAGGTGTTCTACCGCTCGAACCGGAGCGGCAAGGACGCCCGGTCGCTGGCCTTCAGCGCCGACCTGCCCCTGTGGCCCGGCTCGAACATGGTGACCGTCGTGGCGCGTGCGAACGCCGAGGTCCGGTCGATCAAGACCATGTTCATCTACCGCGACCCGCCCCGCACCGCGCAGCAGACCCCGGCCGAGAAGGCTGCGGTCGCCCCGTAGGCGGGTGTGGGTGATGTCGGCGCGCCCAGGCCGGCGCGCCCACGCCTGCAACCAGTGGCAGAATGCCGATGAATCGACGCTCCTCCACCGGCGTCTGAGAGTGACCATGCACACGATCCCCCGCACCCGTCATGCGATGCTCGCTGGCCTGGCTGCCGGTCTGGCTGTCATGGCCGTCGCAGCGCCGGCCTCGGCCGACGTGAGCGGCACGTACGACGTGAAGTTCGAGGACGTCTCGACGAACTGCACGACGCAGAAGCTGACGTACCGGCCGCAGCCGATCAGCGTGAAGGTGAAGGCGAACAGCCTCACCATCGACATCGACCTCACGCCAGTCCTGACCGGCGTCCCACAGAAGAACGGCAAGATCAGCGCGAAGTCGCGCCCCGGCGGCACGATGATCGGCGGCATGAAGGGCGTGTTCTCGGTGGCGGGCCGGATCACCCCCGACGGCAACCTGTCGCTGGTGATGGTCGGCGAGTACAGCACCGAGCAGGGCAAGTCGCTGTGCACGCAGTCCTGGAACGTCAGCGGTCCGCGCAGCGATACCAGGCCGCGCAAGTAGCGCAGCAGGCCCGGCCGCTTCCTCAGGGCGTGCGGCGGTAGACCGCGACGATCACCGTGCCGTCGTGCACCGTGGCGTGGACGCGGGTGAAGCCCGCCGGGATCGGGCACGGGCGGCGCTCCGGGGCGTACGCGACGATCCAGGTGGCGTCCGCGCGCGACGCCGGGCGCCAGAGGTCCTCGCGGAACCAGGCGAGGTGCGAGGGCTCGATGCAGTCGCGCGCGACCAGCGCGTTGGGCTCGGCGTGCGCGTTGACGTAGGCGAGGCCGCGGTCGAGGCCCTCGCCCCACCACGCGGTCTCGAACCAGCGCCGCGCGGTGACGGTGCCGGCACCGCCCACGTGCTCGCCGAAGTAGTCGAGGTAGTACGGGTGGGTGCGGACGGCGGTCGCCGCGAGATAGGCGAGGAGCAGCGCGCCGAGGCCGAGGAACGCGGCGCGGATCCGGCGCTCGAGGACGGTCGCGATCCCGTCGATGCCGGCAGCGGCCATCAGCGCGAGGGCGGCGAGGCACGGCATGACGTAGCGCACCCCATCCTGACGGACGGGCGAGAGCGACACGACGAGCGGGATCACCAGCCAGGCGGTCACGAGCAGGGCGGCGCGATCGCGCTGGCGGGCGGCGCGCACGGCGAACAGCAGCACGGCGAGCAGCACCCCGACGGGGAGCGTGGCGACGAGGTAGACGACGAAGTAGTGCGGTCCGGGCGTCGCCGTGATCGCGCCGAGGAACGGCTCGGGGGCGTGGAGGACGTCGAGCTTGGCGAGCGCGGCCTGCAGCGCCGCGATGGGATGCGCCCACAGGCGCGGCCACACGGCGTAGAGCGTGAGGACCGCCGCGAGCGGCATCAGCGCGGCCCCCCACCCGATCGTCGCGCCGCGCCACCGCGGGGGCGCCTGGACGACGACGATCAGGGCGACCAGCAACCCGAGCAGCCCGTTGACGAAGCGCGAGGCGACGGCGATCCCGACGACCACGCCCACCCAGGTGAGGCGGATGCGGAGCGTGCGCAGCGCCGCGCGATCGTCGGCGGGCAGGTAGTCGTGGACGCCGAGCGCGAGCACGATCCCGAGCGACCACCACAGGACGGTGGGTGCTTCGTGGCCGACGACGCGACCGTGCGCGAGGTACGGCGGCAGCAGCGTCGCGATCGCGGCGGCGAGCACGCCGACGCGGAACCGGTAGAGCCGCACGCCGATCGGCACGAGCAGCGCGCAGCCGAGCGCGACGAGGATCGCGGAGATCGCCCGCGCGGGGCCAAACCCGTCGGCGAGCTGCGCGCCGATGCCGGCGAGGTACTTCATGACCGGCGGGTGCTCGTAGTTCCAGATCCACGAGCGCGCGCTGACGTCGAGCGCGAGGACGTTCGTGACGTAGTTGCGGCCGGCGACCCAGTTGACGTCCTCGTCCCACGTCGGGCCGGCGCCGCCGAGATCGAGGCAGCGGATCGCGACGCCGACGACGAAGATCACCGTCATCGCGATCCAGACGTCGCGCGACACCGCGGCGAGCCGGCGACGCACGAGCACGCCGACCGAGGCGAGGAGCGTCAGCAGGATCGCGAGGGCGATCAGGCCGTCGAGCCGGGCCGTGCCGGGAGCGTCGAAGCCGGCATCGAAGGTGGCGCGCGCGGGCGGCTCGGGGGACAGCGACGAGCTCGGCACGTACTCGAGGTCGCCGCGGCGGCCGACCGGGCTCCACAGCAGGCGCGCACCCGGCGGCGCGGCGAACCGGATCGCCGTGGCGCCGTGCGGGACGATGATCCGCTGCTTGGCCACGCCGTGCCCGCGGAGCTCGACGCCGGCGAACGTCACGCGCGCGGGCTGCGCGGCCTGGAAGCCGATCAACACGGGCCCACCGCGGGTGATCGCGATCGAGCCCGCGTATGCCGTGGTGCCCGGCGGATCGCCCGCCTCGCCCGGCACGATCGCGAGCCGCTCGAGCGGCGGCACGTGGAGGACGGCGCGGAGCGCGAGCAGCAGGCCGATGACGACGAGCGGGATCACGCCCCACCAGCGTCGGAGCCCGCTCCGCCGCGGCACGCCGGCGAGCACGGGCGCCGTCAGCGCACGCGCCTCGGGGATGTCGCTCAGCGAACGCGGCCGGGGCACTGGAACGCGCGCTCCTTCTGCGCGAGGAAGGTGTAGTACTCGCCCTGCTCCCGGAGCCCGGGGATGTGCATCGTCACGTGCTCGAAGCCGCGCGCGAGCCAGAAGCCGGCGCACGGCAACTGCGGCTGCGCGGCGCTGCGGTGCAGGCGATAGCAGCTGAACACGAACGTCGGCTCGTACGAGGCGAGGAGTGGGTCGGAGCCGAACTTCGTGTGTCCGGCGCGCGGACGAATGCGCGGCTCCTCGTGCGCGATCCGCTCGGAGACGAGGCCGAACACGTCGATGGCGCGCATCCGGCCAAAGTACGGCTGGGCGCCGGCCCCACCGACGATCGAGAAGTCGTCGGCGCGGAAGCACGGCTGCATCGCGCGGCCGATCGTGGCGCGGTCCTCGGTGTAGGCGATGAGGAACGCCGGCGTGTCGATGCCATGATCGTTGCCGAAGTTGCCCCAGCGCAAGGACGTCCGGGTCAGCGCCACCTGCGTGACGGCGAACGCGGCGAGCAGCCCGCCCGCCGCGCCCACGCCGACGAGGGACCGCCGCCGCTCGGGGGCCCAGCTCACGAGCCACTCGAGCCCGAGCGTGACCGCGATCGCCGCGACCACGAACATCGGCATGATGAAGCGGTGGAGGCCCATGAAGTCGCCCCCGACGCTGACGGTGTACGGCAGGTAGACGAGCGCGAGCAGCGCGCACGCCGACGTCAGCACGAACCGCGGCGTGCGCGGCCGGGCCGTCGCGAGGCCGACGGCGACGAGCGGGAGCGCGTAGAGCAGGCGCGTCTGCTGCAGCCAGACCCAGACGTAGTAGAGCCCGTTGTCGACCATCTGCGCGGCCATCCGCGGCGTCGCGCTCGTCGCATCGGCCCACGGGCCGGCAGCCTTCACGTAGTACGTGTTCGGAAACGGCCAGCCGTAGTACCACCAGCGCCAGGCGAACCACGGCGCCCACAGCCCGAGGAACCACGCCGCCGCGAGGAGCTCGTCGCGCAGCGGGAACCCGCGAGCCAACGTGCCTGTTTTGGGGGCCTCGCGACGCGTGGCGACGTGGCGGAGCACGAGGTGGAGCAGCCGGATCGCGCCGAGCACGGCGGCGACCAGCAGGCCCTCGGGCCGCGTCATCGCCGCGAGCGCCAGCAGGACGCCGGCGCGGCGGATCGCGCGGGGCTCCTCGGTCGCCACGACCACCGCATGGAGCGCGCCGGTGACGAGCATGGTGAACAGCTGGGTCTCGAGGCCGCCCGACGTCCAGCACGCGAAGCCCGAGGAGGCCGCGAGGAGCAGCGGCGGCAGCGCCGCCCACGGCGTCCGGCGCCCGAGCGCGCGCTCGAGGATCCGGAACCCGAGGTAGAGCGTCAGGAGGGCGCAGCCGAGGCCGAGCGCCCGCGACGACACCTCCGGGGGGATGCCGATCAGCATCCCGAGCCCGAGCACGACGGTCCACAGGAAGTTCGTGTAGCCCTCGACCGGCTCGCCGAGGTTGAAGACGAGCTCGCCGTGCTCCGCGAGATTCCGCGAGAACACGAACGAGATGTAGGCGTCGTCGGTGACGAAGTTGTACGTCAGCGCGTGGACGGTGAGGACCACGCCGGCGAGGCCGAGCAGCCCGAACCGCACCCACCGCGGGTCCACGGCCCGCTCGCGCAGGCGCGCGCCGTGGCTGCTCACGAGAGCGCTCCGCGCACGCAGACGAGCATGGCGAGAACGTATCCCGTGGACGGGCGCCGCACCACTGGGCCGGCTGGAGGGCAGGTGATACGATCGGCGCGCTTGATGCCGCCCGCCCAGCGCCGTCGGATCGGTGAGGTGGTCGCCGCCGGGGTGGTGACCGGCGTGATCGCGGGGCTCGCGACCGGCGCCATCGATGCGGTGTGGTCGTGGGGCCCGGCGGCGCAGTTCGCACCGGGCATCGCCAGCCGGCTGCGGTTCGTCGCGTTCACCGCGGTGGCGCACGCGGCGGCCGGCGCGGCGCTCGGCCTCGTGCTGACGAGCGTGCTGCTGGTGCTGTCCCGCGCCAGCCGGCTCGGGGATCTACTGCGGTACGGCTGGCGCGAGCACCTGGCCCGCCGGGATCGTGATCCGAGCGACGCCGTCGCCGGGCTCGCGATCGTGCTCGTCACCCTGCCCTGCGTGGCGGCCTCGCTCGTGATCGCCTACCGGCTCGTGCTGCCGTACCTCGCGACCCGCAAGGTGCTGGCCCTCGTCGTGGTGGTCGCGATGGTCACCGCCCTCGTCGCCGTCGCGATCGCCATCCCGATCGGCTTCGTGATCGCGCGCGCCGTCGAGGTCGGGTTGCGGCGAGCCGCGGCCGCGCACCCGACGCTCGGCCGCGTGCTGTCGGCACCGTCCGCCCCGCCGCTGGTGGCCGCCGCGC
>JALZOI010000855.1 GCA_030857245.1 Myxococcota bacterium | reverse complement strand
GTCCGGCCACGCTGCCGCCGGTCGCTCCGGGACGCCCCGGCCCGGGCACCGACCCCGAGGCGCAGGTGATCGAGCGCGCTCGCGTGGCGCTCGCGCGCGGCCGCACCGACGACGCGCTGCGCACGCTGATGTCCCACGAGCGCCGGTTCCCCGCGGGGCAGCTCGCCGAGGAGCGCGACGTGCTGCTGATCGAGGCGTACGTCGCCGCCGGTGACCTGCGCCTCGCGCGCGACCGGATCGCGCACTATCGCGCGACGTACCCGGATGGCCTGCATCGCGCGAAGGTCGCGGCCACCGCGGCCGACGTCGAGCGCGCCGGCGCGCCCTGAGCCGGGAGGCGCGCCGAGCGTCAGCGGGTGGGTGCGGCGGGCACGAGCCGCACCAGGTCGCGGTGCCGCAGCGCGCCCGCCTGCTGGCGGACGACGGTCCGCCGGTCGATCACGACGAAGTTCGGGATGCCCTGTACGCGATAGCGCGCCGCGAGCGCGGGCAGCCGCTCGGTATCGACCTTGAGCACGAGCGCACGCCCGGCCAGCTCGGCGGCGGCCTTCGCGACCTCGGGCGCCACGGTCCGGCACGGGCCGCACCACGCCGCCCAGAAGTCGACGAGGATCGGCACCTCCGCGTGCGCGACGATGTCATCGAACATCGCGACGTCCGTGACGTCGATCGGCGCCGCACTCGGCGCGAGCGGGTGCTTGCAGCGGCCACAGCGCCCGGCCTCGGCGAGCCGCGCAGCGGGCACGCGGTTCACCGCGCCACAGGCCGTGCAAGCTCGTTGCATGCGCCCAAGCTGGGCACGCCACGACCGCTGTCAACCGCGGCGCCGGCGCGACCCGGCTCAGTCCGCGTCGTCGGGCGGAGCGGGGTCTTCCCACTCCTCGGTCGGCGTCGTCTTCTCGGTGCGCTCGAAGCTGAGCGTGAAGTAGAGGCCGCTCTTGCCTTGCTTCTCGAACGCGCTGACCTGGTACGCGGCCTCCTCGCTCTCGATGGTCCCGGTCCACGCCGGCGTCGAAGCGGCGGGCTCGGCCGCGGCGCCGCGCTTGGACTTCGCAGGCTTCGGCGGTGCCGCCTCGAGCGCGCCCTTGAACACGGCCGGCGGGTACGTGTTGCGGTCGCCGCGGGGCGGGGCCAGGCTGACCGTCATCTGATCCTCGCGCCGGTAGCCGAGGATCTCGTAGCTGGTGCCGTCGATGGTGCAGTCGCCCTGGAAGTCGGGCTGGCTGGGCTTCAGCTTCTGCGCGTTCGTGAACAGGTTTCCACGATCTCGGGTGCTGCGATCGTTCGACATGAGAGCGGAACGTAGAGCACACGCCGCGGGCCAAAGCATCCGCCCGGTCGGGCAATCGACCCGGCCGATCGGGCGGCGCGCGCATGGCGGCTCCAGCGCCGCGGAGTAGAGTGGCGGTCCGTGTCGTTCGAGTCCCCCGGTCTCTCCGAGCCCCTGCTGCGCGCGGTCGCCGAGCACGGGTACCAGGACCCGACCGCGGTCCAGACGGCGGTGATCCCCGAGGTGCTGCGCGGGCGCGATGTGTGGGCGCAGGCGAGCACCGGCTCGGGCAAGACCGCCGCGTTCGTGCTGCCGCTGCTCGAGCTGATCGGGCGCCGCGAGCTCGCCGTGCCGCGGCGCGTCCAGGTGCTGATCCTCGTCCCGACGCGCGAGCTCGCGAAGCAGACCGCCGACACGATCGCGGCGTTCCGCAGGTACCTGCGGCAGCGCCCGAAGGTGGTCGTCGTGCTCGGCGGCGTGTCGATCAACCCGCAGATGATGGAGCTGCGCGGCGGCGCCGAGCTCGTGGTCGCCACGCCGGGCCGCTTGCTCGACCTCGTCGCCAAGAACGCGCTGTCACTCGCGGCGGTCTCGCACCTCGTCCTCGACGAGGCCGATCGCCTGCTCGAGGTCGGCTTCGCGGACGAGCTGGGGCGCATCGTCGCGCTGCTGCCGCAGCAGCGCCAGACGTTGCTGTTCTCGGCGACGTTCCCGCCGGCGGTGACCCAGCTCGCCGAGCAGCTGCTGCGTGACCCGGCGCGGATCGACGTCCGCGAGGCGCCGGCCGACGTCCCCACGATCCTGCAGCGCGCGATCGAGGTCGACACGCCGAAGCGCACGCAGCTGCTGCGCCACCTGCTCGAGCAGCATGGCTGGGAGCGCGTGCTCGTGTTCGTCGCCACGACGCACGCGACCGAGCACGTCGCGGCGAAGCTGCAGGCGGCCGGGGTCAACGCGATCGCGCTGCACGGCAAGCTCAGCCAGGGCGCTCGCACCCGCGCCCTCGATCTGTTCCGCGCCTCGAGCGTGCACGTCCTCGTCGCGACCGACCTCGCCGCGCGCGGGCTCGACATCACGGGCCTGCCCGCGGTCGTCAACTACGACCTGCCGCGGTCGCCGAAGGACTACGTCCACCGGATCGGGCGCACCGGCCGCGCCGGCGAGAGCGGCGTGGCGCTCAGCTTCATCACCGCCGACATGCGCGCGCACTTCGCGCTCATCGAGAAGACACACCAGCACTACGTCGTGCGCGAGCGGATCGCCGGCTTCGAGCCAAGGGAGACACCGCCCCCGGTGTCGGTCCTCTCGGCTGATCCGCCGCCTGGCGCCGCTCCCGGCAGTGGCGGCATCACCGGCGGCATCAAGGGCGCCCGCAAGAGCAAGAAGGACAAGCTGCGCGAGGCCGCCGCCCGCGAACGCAAGACGTGAGCCGCGCTCGCAGACGGCCACCGATCTAGACCCGATCTGCGTTACGATCGTTGATCATGGGGATGAGGACTCGAGGCGTGCTCCTGCTCGCGGTGCTCGGCGGCTGTGCGATCAGCGAGGCGAAGCCCGCACCGGCGGTGACGGTCGAGATCGCTGGCGTGTCGCTCGGCGACGACTGCGCTCCGCCGCCGCCCGCGACGCCGAAGCCCACGAAGCTCGCCAGCCCCGCGAAGCGCGCCCCGCCCGCGAGCCCCGCCG
>JALZOI010000237.1 GCA_030857245.1 Myxococcota bacterium | reverse complement strand
ATCCCGCCCTGCCCGGGCCGCCCGAGCTCGTCGGCCGACTGATGCTCGAGCCGCCGAAGCACACGCCGCCCGCGGTCACGGCCGCGATCCACGCGAACGACATCGCCACCGCGCGGGCCACCGCGCACGCCGGCGTGTGGGCGCTCGTCGCGGGCCTCGCGTTCACACCGCTGCTGTGGTGGATCGCGCCGGCGCAGTCGGAGTACGTCGCGGTGATCACCGCGCTGTTCCTGGTCAACCTCGTCGTGCTGCTCCACTCGAACCTCGCCGCCACGCCGCGGCCCGGCCTCGTCGTGATCGCCAACACCCTGATGGTCATGATGTCGGCGCGGATGTTCTCGCCGCTGCTGATCGCGCCCGGGGTCGCCGCCGTGCTCGCGATGGCGATGGTGCTGACGCCGAAGTTCTCGGTCCTCGGCTCCGCGTCGACGATCTGCGGGCTCCTGCTCGTCGCGGTGCTCGGCCCGCTCGCGCTCGAGCGGTTCGACGTCATCTCGCGCACGATGTCGGTCGATGCCCGCGGCGTGCTGTTCAGCGCGCCCGCGTTCGCCGGCTACGAAGGCCCGACGATCGTCGTCGGCGTGCTCTTCAGCAGCGGGCTGATCATCGGCGCATGCACGATGGCCGGCACGATGCGGCGGCGCGCGCGCGAGGCGCACCACCACCTGCAGCTCCAGGCCTGGCAGCTCCGCCAGCTCGTGCCGCACTGAATGCGACGCGCGCGTCAGCGGCAGCGGACGGCGTGATCCAGCACGCCCGCCCCGAGGACGATGTCGCGGCGCACGTGCCACGTGCCGGCTCGATCGCGCGTCGGTGTCGCGATCCCGAGGCCGCCGCGACCGGGGGCACGGCGGCGCTGCTCCGCCGTGAGGAGCGGATCGTCGGTGAACACGATGTCATCGATGTAGTACGTGCAGCGCCCCGGCTCGACGACGTGCAGGTGCACGTGCTGCGGCTCGTCACGGCCGGGATACGCGCCCGGCCGGATCGTCGTGAACCGATACGCGCCGTCGGGACCGGTGCGCGCGAAGCCCCGCAGGCGCCCGTGGTGGTGCGCGGTGCCGCGCGGCGACGCGGGATACCGGCCGCTCGCGTCGGTGTGATAGGCGTAGACGATCACGCCCGCGACCGCCGCACCGGTCGCGTCGCGGACCACCCCGTCGATCGCGAGTGGCTCGCCGCGCTCCCCGATCGGTGCGATCCGCGCGTGTGCTCGCAGCCGGTCCGGCCGCCCCACGAAGACGGCCTCGCAGCCCTCGCACGGCCCGCCTGCGAGCTCCTCGCGCGGGGCCGCCTGCGCCTCCCACGCTGCCAGCACCGCCATCACCGTCACCGTCATCGCGACCACGAGCTGCCTCATGCACCCCAGGACGATGCAGCCCGCGAACCGTTAACCCGCGGCGCGCGGTCGCTACCGCTGCCGCCAGCGCCCCAGCTTCGCGAACTGCTCCAGCAGCGGCAGCCCGAGCGCGGGGAACGGTCGCAGCAGGTGGATCAACGCGGCGCGGTACGCCGGGAGCGTACGCACGAGCTTCGGGTGATCGACGAGGTCGACGGCGGCCTCCGCGACCGCGTCGAGGGCGAGCAGCGTGCCCGACGAGAACAGCAGGCTGGCCGCGTCGTCGTGCGCGACCGCAGCGGTCATGTCGCCGGCGATCGCGTCGGGACACAGGGCACTCACGGTGATCGGCTTGCCGGCTTGCCGCAGCTCCCCGGCGAGCGAGAGCGAGTAGCCAAGGACGCCGTGCTTCGTGGCGCCGTAGACCGCGAGGCCGGGGGCCGGCACCAGGGACGACATCGACGCGATGTTGATCACCGTGCCTTTCGCCATCGTCTCGACGGCCGCGTGGCAGCCCCAGATCACGCCGAGCAGGTTGACCTCGACCATGCGGCGCGCGGCGGCGTCGCCCATGTTCCAGGTGTCACCGACCGCGAGCACGCCCGCGTTGTTCACCCAGATCTCGAGCGACCCGAGCGCGGCCGCGGCCCGAGCCACGGCGCGATGACTGTCCGGATCGCGGACATCCTGACCGATCCCGGTGCCATCGACGACCGCGGCCGTCGTGCGGGCCGCGCCCTCATCGATGTCGGTGCAGACGACGTGGACACCGCGGCGCGCGAGGCGCTCCGCGATCTTGCGGCCGAGGCCACGACCAGCTCCGGTGACGACGGCGACGGTGGGCACGGGCACACGGTACCTCAGCCGAAGGTGACGGCGTGCACCGGTGGCAGATGGTGCGAGATCGTGCTCCACGACTCGCCGCGATCCGTGCTCGCGAACGCGTTCCCCGACGTCGAGCCGAACGCGAGGACGCCATCGCGCGACAGGGCGAGGCCGTGGCGGAACACGAGGTCGTATGCGAACTGGTCGGGCAGCCCTTCGCCGAAACCCTCGAAGGAGGCACCGCCGTCGCGCGTGCGGGTCACGACGAGCTTGCCGTCGACCGGGATCCGCTGCTCGTCCTTGATGGCGGGGATGAACCACGCGGTGTCGCCATCCTCGGGATCGACCGCCACGGCGAAGCCGAACGTCGACGGCCCGGCCTCGCGGACCTCCGTCCATGACTCGAGGCCGTTCGTCGACCGGAAGATGCCGTTGTGGTGCTGGGCCCAGAACACGTCGGGCTGCGCGTGGCACTGCACGATGGCGTGCGGATCCTGGCTGTCCACCTCGTACGCCTGCTCGGGCGGCAGGTACGCCGCGCGCATGCCGTGCGCCGCATTCGCCCAGGTCACGCCGCCGTCGCGCGTGCGCCACACGCCGCCGCAGCTCACGCCAACAGCGATGGTCCGGGGGTCGCGCGGGTCGACGCAGATCGAGTGGATCCCCGGGTGATTGCGGCCGCCGCCGAACCACTTCTTGCGCGCGTCGTTGAACCACAGCGGCTCGACGATCGCCCAGGACTCGCCGCGATCCTCGGAGCGGAACAGCGCGCCCGGGATCGTGCCGCACCACAGCGCGCCGTCGCGATCGGGCGCGGGTGCGAGCGACCACACGAGCTCGGTGGCCCACTTGAGCTCGCGCCCCATCATGTCCTGCTCGGCGAGCCCCTCGGGCTTCGGCGGGTACGCGGGCGTCGTGATCTCCACCCAGGTCGTGCCGTGGTCGTCGGAGCGGTGGAGCTTGGGCCCGAAGTGGCCGTGCTCGAGGGCCGCGTACCAGCCGCCGCGCGGATCGGCCATCGCGAGCGTCACGTTGTCGCCGATGAAGTGGCCGCCGGTGAGGCGGTAGCCAGCGCCGCCGCGCGCCTCGGCGACGAACAGGCCCTTGCGGGTCGAGATCAGGAGAGGCTGCATCGTCATCCTCCGGACAGGGCTTGCATGACGTAGATCTCGCTCGCCGCGCGCACGGCATCGGTGAGGTGCTCGCGATCGCCGATCTGCTGGCCATCCACGAACACCATCATGTGCCGGCGCAGCGCGCCGGTCTCGTCGAGGACGTAGCCGCGCAGGCGCGGGTTGGCGACGAACACGTGGTCGAGCACGGCGCGCACGGTGTCGCCGTCGGCCTGTGCGGTGGGACACTCGACGTGCCGCTCGAGGTTCGGCGTGAAGCTCACGGTCGCCACGCCCGGAAGCTACACGATCTGACGCGCGGCGCCGCCGATCCCGTGCGACAGCCGCGACGCGGTGCTAGCGTCCGGCGGTGACCTTCGACGTTGTCATCGCTGCCGATCTCGACTGGGGGATCGGCAAGGAGCAAGGGCTGCCGTGGCCGCGGCTGCGCGGCGATCTCGCGCACTTCCGCCGCGTCACGTCGACGACCGTGCGCGAGGGCGCCCAGAACGCGATCGTGATGGGTCGCAAGACGTGGGAGAGCAAGGAGGTCGGAGCCAAGCCGCTCAAGGGCCGCAAGAACCTCGTGATCTCGCGCGGGGCGCTGATGGTCCCCGACGAGGTGCTCGCGGTGACCAGCCTCGACGAGGCGCTCTCGGCCTCGGTGGCGTCCACGGTCGAGACGATCTTCGTGGTCGGCGGCGCCGGGCTGCTCGTGCACGCGCTCGAGGATGCGCGGCTGCGCTACGTCTACCTCACGCGGATCCAGGGGCGGTTCGACTGCGACACCCGGATGCCCGATCTCGACGCGCGCGGCTTCGTCCGCGATGTGACGTGGGAAGGTGAGGCGATCGGTGAGGACAACGGCGTGCGCTACCGGATCGAACGGTTGATCCAGGCGGGCTGACGCGGCGCGCGAGCTTGCTATGGTGCAGGCAGCCGATGCAGCCCACATCGATGACGCTCGAGCGCCTCCCCCTCGACATCCGCCAGCCCGTCACGGAGACCGCCACCTTCGGACTCGGTTGATTCTGGACCCCTGACGCCCGGTTCGGGTGTCATCCAGGGATCGTGCGGACCCGCGTGGGCTATGCCGGCGGCACGACGCCCTCGCCGACCTATCACGACCTCGCGGATCACACCGAGGCGTTCCAGCTCGACTTCGATCCGCGCCAGATCTCGTACGACGCGCTGCTCGGCCTGTTCTGGGGCAGTCATCGCCCGAGCCGGGGCAGCGTGAGCCGGCAGTACATGCCGGCGGTGTTCGCGGGCTCGCGTGCGCAGTTCGAGGACGCCCTCGTCAGCCGCGGCACGCTCGCGTCGGCGGGCGTGCTGGTCGAGACGCCGGTCGTCAACGGCGCGCGCTTCCACCTCGCCGAGGACTACCACCAGAAGTATCACCTCCGCCACGACGCGACGCTGATGGCCGAGCTCGAGCGCTACGATCCGCGCGCGTTCGTCGACTCGACGGTCGCGGCGCGGCTCAACGGCTACGTCGCCGGGCACGGGACGCTCGCGCAGCTCGAGGGCGAGCTCGAGAGCTTCGGGCTGTCGGCCGCCGGCGCCACGTACCTCGTCGCCAAGGTCCAGCAGCGCCGCGCGCGGTAGCCGGCGCGCGTGTGGTGCGGCGGGGCGTCATTCATCGTCAGTCACCCAGCCCGCGGAGGACGGCCTCGCTCGCCTCGTCGGCGGGGAAGTAGCTCTCGATGTGGATCTCCTCGGCGGTGACGTCGAGTGGGGTGCCGATCGAGGTCAGCATCGAGAACAGCCGGACCTCGAGCGTGGGGGACCGCAGGTGCACGCTGACGAACGGCGCCGCGTTGCGCCCGGGCTCCGGCACCCGCCACTCGGCCGGCACGCCGGGCTGCGCCAGCACACCGGCGAGCAGCTGCGCGAGCTCCTCGTTCGCGGGACGCGCGGCGATCTCCTGGTGCAGCCGCGCGACGACATGGCCCGCGACCTCGTGCCAGTTGACGATGTGCGGCCGCAACGCCTCGGGATGCACGAGCCCCATGAACAGATTCTGGGCCGCGAGCACGCCGGCGGCCGACGACGGCGGGAACTGGCGGAACACGCGGAGCGCGCCGCGGTTCATCCGCAGGATGTTCCAGTGGCCGCCGAGCACGATCGCGCCGTACGGCTCCTGGTGCTCGAGCACGTGATCGATCGCGCGGCGGAGATGGACGAGCTCCTCACCATCGAGCGGCGATGCGCGAAACGCCGCGGCGAAGCCGGCCGCGGTCAGCAGCGTGTTGCGCTCGCGGAGCGGGACGTCGAGCGCGCCCGCGAGGGCGAGCACGACCTCGCGACTGGGCTGCGACCGCCCGTTCTCCACGAACGACAGGTGGCGTGCCGAGACGCCGGCCCGCGCCGCCAGCGCCTCCTGGCTGACCCGCCGCGCGAGTCGCCACGACCGCAGCTGGATCCCGAATGATTCCGCCATCCCGCAACCGTACTGCGGCGCCGGCCGCACGGGCATTACCTCCGAGGTAATGGTGGCGCCGCGCGCCCGGGCCTATCACCGGAGGCATGACGACCACGATCGCTGCTCGAACCATCGCGCCCGTCTCGACGGCGACCGCCGCCACGCTCCGCACCCAGGCGATCGCCGCGGCGATCTTCCTCGCCGGCTTCGTCGCCTATCTGCTGTGGGTCGCGTCCGGTCACGGGCTGACCGGCTTCCTCTCGCTGGCGCTCCGCGAGCCCTGGGCGATGCAGCTGCTCGTCGACCTGCTGGTCGCGTGCACGTTCGGCCTGCGCTGGGTGTTCGCCGATGCGCGCCCGCGCGGGATCAACCCGTGGCCGTTCGTCGTGCTGACCGTGACGTGCGGCTCGGTCGGGCTGCTGGCCTATGTCGTGTGGCGCGGCCTGCGCCCTACACCGCGACGGGAAATCGGATGAACGGATGGTGCTGGTAGCCCTCGAGCGTGACGTCCTCGAACGTCATCGCCAGCGTGGGCTTGTTCGCCAGCACCAGCCTCGGCAGCGGATGCGGCTCGCGCGCGAGCTGCGTCTTCACCCCCTCGACGTGGTTGAGGTAGATGTGGGCATCGCCGAGGGTGTGCACGAAGGCGCGTGGCTGCAGCCCGCACTCCTGCGCGACCATCGACATCAGCAGTGCGTAGCTCGCGATGTTGAAGGGCACGCCGAGCGCGAGGTCCGCGGAGCGCTGGTAGAGCTGACAGTCGAGCCAGCCCTCCTGCACGTAGAACTGGAAGAAGGCATGGCACGGCGGCAGCTTCATCTTCGGGAGGTCGGCGACGTTCCACGCGCTGACGATGATCCGCCGCGAGGTCGGATCCCGCTTGATGGTCGCGATCGCCTCGCTGATCTGGTCGATCCCGCCCGTCGGGTCCTCGGGCGTCGCCCCCCAGTGCCGCCACTGGTAGCCGTAGATCGGCCCGAGCTCGCCGTCCTCGCCGGCCCAGGCATCCCAGATGGGGGTGTGCTGCTTGAGGTCGTCGTTGATGTTGGTCGAGCCGCGCAGGAACCACACGAGCTCGCGGACCACGGCCGGGAACAGCACCTTCTTGGTGGTCACCAGCGGGAAGCCGTCGCGCAGATCGTAGCGAGTCTGCGCGCCGAACAGCGAGATCGTCCCCGTCCCCGTGCGGTCGGTCCGGCGTTCACCGGTCTCCAGCACGTGGCGGAGCAGCTCCAGGTACGGCCGCATGCCCCGGCATATAGCACCTGGCGCTGACGTTGTATGGTGCGCAGGTGGTACCGCGCCCCGCGACGATCGCCGAGCTCCTCGCGTCCCATGACGGGATCCTCCTCGATGCCTACGGGGTGCTCGTCGACGCCCGCGGCGCGCTGCCCGGCGCCCGCGCGCTGATCGATGCGCTCGTCGACCGCGGCACCCCGTTCGCCATCGTGACCAACGATGCCTCGCGGTCGCCTGCCACCTACGTCACGCGCTTCGCGGGGCTCGGCCTCGCGATCCCGCACGACCGCATCATCACCGCGGGGAGCCTGCTGCCGGGCTACTTCCGCGATCGTGGCCTCGCCGGCGCGCGCACGCTCGTCCTCGGCACGCCCGACTCGTTCGCGTACGTCCGCGAAGGCGGCGGCGTGCCGGTCGAGCTCGAGCCCGGCCTGGAGATCGACGCCGTCGCGATCTGCGATGACGCCGGAACGCCGTTCCTCGACGGCATCGAGCTCGCGCTGTCGGCGATCGCCCGCGCGGTCGAGGCCGGCCGGCGCCCGGCCCTCGTGCTCCCGAACCCCGATCTGGTCTATCCCAAGGGCGGCGGCGAGCTCGGCTTCACCGCGGGAGCGATGGCGCTGCTCGTCGAGGCCGCCCTCGCGCGGCGCTATCCGGCCGCGGGGCTGGTATTCGATCGCCTGGGCAAGCCCGAGCCGCACCTGTTCGCCGAGGGTGCCCGCCGCCTGGCGATCGAGCCGGCGCGCCTCGTCATGATCGGCGACCAGCTCGAGACCGATGTCGCGGGCGCACGCGCCGCCGGGATCCCCGCCGCCCTGCTCGCCGGCGTGTCGCGCTGGGATGATCGCGCCTCCGCGCTTGCGCCCACGTATCTGCTCGCTACGATCGAGCCGTGATCCAGCGGTTCTGCTTCGTGAAGCTGCTCGATGACGAGGTCGGCACGCGTGCCGAGCTCGCCGAGTTGCTGCATGCGCAGCTGATCTCCGCCGGGGCGGACGCGGTCGTCGGCTTGCCCGCCGATCCGAGCGCGGCCCGCTGGGATCTCTCGATCGTGATCACCGCGGCGTCGCTCGAGGCGTGGAACGCGCTCGCCCAGCTGCCCGCGATGACCGGCGTGTTCGACGAGCTCGCCGCACGCGCCGCCGTCATCAAAGCCTGGAGCTTCGAAGCGACGCGCTGATCGCCGCGGGCGGTCCCGCGTCCGCGGATCGCGACAAATCATTACGTTCGGCAACGGTGCGCGCATTGCGCGGCTCCGGTACGGGAGGGAGCCTGGCAGCGATCTACGGAGGATCCATGCTCAAGCAAACCGGGACAGTGTTGGTGATCGCGTTGGGGCTCACGGCCGTGGGCGCGTGCAAGAAGAAGAAGACCGAGGAGGGTGCCACGACGGGTGGCAGCGCCATGGTCAACCCTGCGGAGGGCAGCGCCGGCATGGCGACGGGCAGCGGCAGCGCCGCCGCGCCCGCGCAGGCGGCGCCGAAGACGGGCCGGGAGCTCGCGGCGATGTACCTCGAGTGCACGAACCACCTGAACCAGGGCACGTTCGACGACTTCAAGAAGACGTGCCTCGGCGATGGCTACGTCGCCCACGAGGCGGGCCGGCCCGACGCCGTGACCGCCGACAAGATGGTCGCCGAGATGGCCGAGCATCGCGCCGCGTTTCCGGACATGAAGTTCGCGCCGCAGCTCGTGCTCGTGAACGGGCGCAACCTGTTCGGCGTCGGGCTCGTCACCGGCACGCACACCGTCGCGATGAAGGGCCCCATGGGCGAGGTCCCGCCGACCAACAAGAAGACCGGCCTGCTGCTGTTCCACCGCCTCGCCGTGAACGACGAGAACAAGGTGGCGGAGGAGTGGAGCTACATGGATCCGGCCACGATGATGGGGCAGCTCGGCCTGCTGCCGAAGGAAGCCGGCCCGCAGCGCCCGCCCCTCGAGAAGGGGTTCGACGGCGCGCCCGTGATCGTGATCGCCGCCGACGACGAGAAGGAGCGCGCCAACCTCGACACCGTCAAGCAGGCGAACGCGGCGTTCAACGCGCACAAGAGCGCCGACGCCATGGCGTTCTTCACCGATGACGCCATCGAGGCCGATCAGGCGGGCCGCGAGGACGACAAGGGTAAGGCGGAGATCGAGAAGAGCTGGGCGATGCTGTGGAAGGCGTTCTCGGACTTCAAGATCGAGATGAAGGACACGTTCGCGGCCGGCGACTACGTCGTCGCGCTCGGCACCTACGCCGGCACCAACGACGGGGACCTCGGGCCGAAGCTGAAGCAGACGGGCAAGCCGGTGGGCGGCGCGTTCGCTGAGGTCTACAAGCTCCGTGACGGCAAGATCGCGGAGCTCTGGCGCTTCCGCAACGACATGGAGATGGCGGCGCAGCTGGGCATGATGCCGGCGCCGGGTGCGCCGGGTGCGGGCCCCGCGACCCCCGCGACCGGCGATGCGCCGGCGAAGGGTGATGCGCCGGCGATGAAGAAGGGCGCCTGAACCGAGCGGTTCGGACGCGCGGCGGGGCGGCTTCCCGCGACGACGACGACGACGGGCCGGTGCAGGAATGCGCCGGCCATCTTTGCGAAGGGCTCCGCGGGCTAGGGCGCGACCGGCGGCTGCGGCGCCCGCAGCCGCTCGACGAACCGGGCGAGCTCCGCGGGCAGCTCGCTCGCGAAGCGCACGCGCTCGCCGGTCGCCGGGTGGGTGAATCCGAGCACGGCGGCGTGGAGCGCGAGCCGCGGG
>JALZOI010000236.1 GCA_030857245.1 Myxococcota bacterium | reverse complement strand
ATGACCCAACTGATGCGCGCACTCACTCGTCACGAGAACTCCACGCCCGCTGTTGCAACGCGAACGAAGGCCGCGTAGTGATCACCCCGACCGCCACCGAGATTCAACAGTCGACGGGACATCGCCTGGGGCGGATTCGCCAAAGACAGCGGCATTGCGATAGGCCGAGATCTCCGAGTCCGACCACCAGTATACCAACGGGCACTGCGGAATACCGAACAGTGGGGGGATCGCGAAGTCGGAGCGCCCCACCTGACACAGCACGGCGGCGCGCTTGCGCATCGTGCGCTCGCGGTCATAGGACTTATCGTCCAGTGGAGTTGGTTGGACTGCGACGCTGGGGACGCTCGAAGGCGAGGCCTTGCGTACGATCGCAATCTCGACGGCGAGTACCTCGTTTGGGACTTCGTCGAACGCGCCACGATCGAAGTCACCGTTCATGCGTAGGTCGAACGTGTGTAGCAGCCACTCGCGCAGCGCACTGAACTGCTTGATGAACATCCAGTTTCGCATTGTGAGCAACGCAGATATGCCGCCATCGCGCACAAGCTGGAGGCCTCGCATGATGAACGCCGCGTAGAGGTCGGCCTTGCCACGCGGGTAGTGCTGCTCGATGTACCGCTTGTCGGCCATCTTGCTCGTGCCCTGATACGGCGGGTTGCCAACGACGAGATCGTATTGACCCTCGCGGATCATCCGCACAAAACGTACGCCGGCCGCGAGTTGCTCCCCGCGCAGGCGGAGCCCGAGGTCGGCGCCTCGCGAGTGATGCGCGAGGAAGCGCTCGAGCTGCGACAGCAGTGTTGCCTTCGCGTGCTCGGCGGTGATCCGCTTGCGGCGTCGCGGGCCGAAGCCGGTGAACAGCGATCCTTGATCGTCCTTGGTCGAAACGATCTTCGATAGCTTCTCGTCCCACTCGGCGATCCCCGCGTCAATCTCGGCGTCGACCTTGAGGAGCGAGCCCAGGTGATCCGCGCCTGCGAGTGCAGCGATGATCTTGCTGGTCAACGCGGGCGGGATCCCGGTCTCGTTCTCGACGGCGGCATATAACGCGCGCAGCGCGGGATCATTGACCGGTAGCTGCGCGAGGCTGAGTGCGGGTGCGACCAGGTTCAGCGTGCGCAGCTCAGCGTCCTTGCACGTGAGTTTCGCCTTGAGCATCAGCGCCGCCGCGGCGATCTGGACGGCGCGCGGGTCGATGTCGATGCCGTGGAGGTTGTGTTCGAGGATCGATTCGACGATCGCCTGGTCGCTCGACTCGGGAAGGTCGACTTCCCCGCGGTGGCGCGCCTCTTCCTTATGTAGGTGGAACAGCAGCTCGAACGCGATCACGAGGAAGTGGCCGGACCCGCACGCGGGATCGAGGAGCTTAATCGTGCGCACGCTGTCGGGCGCACTTGTGACCGCGTCGTCCGGCATCGGCTGCGGTACCCAGTACTTCCATCGGTCCTCGAGCCCGGGCGCGATCGGCATCAGCGCGTCGAGTGCGACCTCGCCGGCCTCGCGCTGCCTCCGCCAATCAGCGCGGCGAGCGTCAAGCCGATCGAGCACGCTGCCGTCGCGATCGTCGCGCTGGACGTCTGCGGTCCAGCCGTGCTTCTTGCACATCGCCAGCCACAGCTGGCCGAGGCTGTTATGGAGCAGCCACTCGACCATGTAGCGCTCGGTGAACATCTGCGTCTTGCTCGCGATCTCGTGGTTCTCAAGCTTTTTCTGCGCAGCAAGCTTGGCGTCGAGCGCCTCGCGCTCGGGATCGTTCCAGTACTGGTAGATCCAGCCGAGCGTGGTGTCGTCGGTCCACACGCTCTCGAGATCTGCATCGTCGAACGCTGTGATGATCGAGCGCAGCGTCGCCGCGGGCACTGGCACGAGCGACGTCATACGCACCGGCCCGAACAGGCCGGGGAGGTCGAGCGCGAGCTCGTCGAAGATCAGCTGGAGCAGCGTTGTGTAGCCGTCGCTGTCATCGCGGAGCTTGCCGCCGGACTTGTCGGGGACGACGAGGTCGGGTGCGATCTCGCGGAACGCCTTGTACTCCGGGCTGTTCCATCCTCCGATCACGACGCGCGGGCGGAGCTTGTTAGCCTCGATCAGCCGCAGGTAGACGATGCGCTGGAGCAGCGTCGCGGCGGCGTCCTTAATGAGCTCGCCGAACAGCCGGTCGCGTGCCGCCGGGCGCTCCTTTGCTGGCACCGAGCGAGTCTGTTCGCGAAGCCATGCCTCCAGCCGGGCGCGCTTGGCCCGTGCGGCCTCGGACAGCGTGGCCTTTTTGGCGTCGACGATCGAGAGCAGGTATGCCCGCGCGGTGGCGTCACGTAGATCCTTGATGATCCTCTCGCGCAGCTCGCGGATCGTCTTGGACAGCAGCCGCTTGGCATCGGGTGTCATCGTCACGACGAGACCCTCCGGTCGACCTTGATGCCCACTACACCAACCTCACCTTGATGCCCGCACGAAGCTCCTCGCCGACGCGTACGCGCACCTCGTCGAGCACGCGATCCAGCTCTTCGACGCTGCTGATCTCACGGCCGGTTAACCCGTGCATGACCTTGCGGCGGAGCGGTTGGCTACCTTCGCTCAGCACGGCGTCGAGGCGATCGTTAGCGTCCTGCTCGGCGAGCGGCAGCGCACGCTCGAATGCGTCGCGCAATGCGTCGAGCGCGGGCGAGACCGCGTTCTCATCTGTCGAGGCCGCCAGGGTGTGGAACGGCCGCATCACGTGGTTTGCCTTGTCGCGATCGAGCGTCGCGTAGCCGTCTCGCAGGCGAATGCGCGCGCGGGCGGTCTCGACCGCGGCCTCCTGCTGGACGAGGATGCCGCGGCGCGCGGCGCGGTACGCATCGACGATGGCGGTGAGATCGGCGTCGAGCGCCGACACCCCACGCCAAGGGGTATCGGACTCCGCGAGCTTCTGGATCCGGTCACGCGTGGCGTCCAGCTCGGGCGACAGCGCACCGAACGCGGTCAGCTGGGCGAGCTGATAGCGCGCCACGTCGTCGGCCTTGCGAACCGCGTCGACGGCCATAGGTGTCAGCTCCGCCGCCAGGATGCCGAGATGCTCGATGCCGTTGTTGAGTGCGTCTAGCTGGCGCGCGACCTCGGTGACCGTGGGCTCGGTCTGGCGGACGAGCTTGTAACAGCTGCCGAGGGCGTCCTCGAGCTTGATGAGCTTCTCGGGGACTTCTCGGTGGCCGGGGAGTCGGCGCAGCTTGTCGAACACGTCGCGCAGCCGCGCGAACTGCGCTGGGAAGTGCGTGCTGATGGCATCGGCGATCGCGTCGTTCTCGCGGTCGAGCTGCACGTTCAGCCGCTGCTCGAAGAACTTGCAGATCCGCGCGCGACCCTTGGTTCCGACCGTGTCATCACCGACGGGATAGATCGTCGCTGTCTTGAACGCGCGGTCCTTCTCGAGGATGTCGCGAATCCCGGCGTCGCGCGCCGCGGAGATCTGATCGCCTGCCTCTGACTGGATGCGGATCTTCGAGCCGCGAAGCAGGCCGGCCACGCACGCACGCACGACCTCGGGCGCGAAGCCGTACGGCGGGCCGCCAAAGTGCGCGTAGAGCCCGGCACCGGTCGCACCACCACTCGTGGTTACGTGCTCGACCACGAGCGTCGGGACGACACCCTTGCACGTCGGCATGAAGCGACCGTTCTCAAGCTCGAGGATTCCCAGCTCGCCGAGGAACTTCGTGCTCGGATTGGTAAGCGTAGTCTCGACCAGCTGAAGGATCTCGGTGGTGGAGACGCGGGTCGCGACGAAGTGCGGGAACAGCGCGCGAAGCGTGCGATCTGCCTCGCGCGACAGAACGACACCGATGCTATTGCCGATGTCGCGTGCCTCGGTGGCCTTGCCGCGGAAGTAGACGCGACCATCGATCCACGCGGCATCGACGGCGCGCTTGAGCCGCGGCGTCAGGTCGTGCTCGACGCGCGACTTCTCTTCATGCCACAGCCGGTGCTTCTCGGCGGGCAACGATTGCGCGCGGCCCTCGTAGCGCTTGATCAGCGCGATCGACCGGCCCAGCTCGCGCGCGGCCTCCTCCAGCTCGGCAGTGTCGCCGACCACCCAGAGCAAGCGGTTCAGGAGGGTCGACTCGTTGGAACGCGAGACCCACGTCGCGAGGTCGCGGTCGCTTGCATTGGTGATGAGGCGGTAGTCGATCGCGATCGACGCTGGATCGCGCGGGTCGACGAGGCGCACGTCCGACGCGCGCCTCCCATCGGAGAATAACGCCAGCCACGGGAACGGCCGGCCGTCGAGCTTGGGCGTGTCCTGGTCGGCGACGATGTGCTTGAGCGTGTCCTGGATCAGCTCGCCGCGGCTCTCGACGGAGACGTTCATCTCGCGCCGCTCGCGCTCCCACTCCTCGCCGGACGTCGATTGGATCTTGTAGCCCTGCTTTTCGGAATAGCCGAGCAGGTGCAGCCGGCGCAGCTCCTCGAGCGCATCGAGGACCGCCGATTGCAGGCTGCCGAGGTCGATCCGATCGTAGAGGCAGGCCGCGACGAGCTTGGCGTCGGTCGGCAGCCGCTCCTGAATCAGCTCGAGCAACGCGACGGCTTTCGCCGCGCGCGCGGCGAGCGGCAGGTCGTGCGTGTCGCAGTGGTGGAGGATCCGCGCCATGCTCGCCTGGACTTCGGAGTCGAGCGCGGTGTGCTGGGCGTCGTAGATCCGATCGAGCGTGACCAGTACGCCGAGGTCGGCGTCCGCGAGGCCGTGCCGCGCGAATAGGTTGCTGAGCAGGCCGAGTAGGCCGCGCAACGTCTGATCGTCGCCCTGGCTACGACTCGAGCGCGCACGCAGCGCGCTGGTGATCTGAAGGATCAGATCGATGTGGCCCGGCAGCAGCGGGTACGTCTCGACGAAGTCGTCCTCCGTGATCGCGTCGCAATCATAGGCGTAGAGGCGCAGCTCGTTCTTGTGCGTGGAGAACCGCTTGCGCAGCTCGTCGGCTGCGGCGGGTTTCTTGGCGAGCAAACGCTTGTGCACGACGTCGCGGATGTTGGTGACGCTCAGATGGACCCGGAGCTTTTCCGGGAACCGGTCCTTCATCTTGCTGATGTCGCCGCCGTCCTCGAGCTTTTCCTGGCCAGTGACGAGTAGCCACACCTTGCCGCGATGCTGGGCGAGCGCGGACACGAACGATTGCAGCGCGAGCATCCGGCTCGTGTCCTGGTGGACGTACTGCGAGACCTCGTCGATGACGAAGAACACCGTCGCCTTGTCCGCACGGAACCGGAGAATGTCGGCGATCGTGCGGCTCGCTTCCTCGGCCGAGATCGAATACGTGAACGTCCCGGCGCGGCTGGTCAGCCACGCCATCGGATCGGTGTATCGGTCCGGGAACTGGCGCGCGATCACCGTCGAGAACGCATCGTCGGCCATCGCCTGCTTCTTGGCTTCGCTCCACGGCGTGCCGAGCACCTCGGCAGCGAGCTTCTCGAACTCCTGGTAGTGACCGTCGCGCTCGAGCTTCAGCTCCATCTCCGCGACCGACGGCTCGGGGCAATAGCCAAGACGGCGCTGGAGCCGCTGCACTGCGACGGCGTGGATGTGCTCGTTGTTCTGCGCGGCGCCGCCGATATCGAACACGACGGCGAGTGGCTCGATCTTGGCGCGCAACGCCTTGTACGCGTCGTGCAGCTGGACCGCGAGCGGAGACGTATCGCGCTCGAGCCATGCTTGGGCGAGCGAGCGTTTGTCCGCCAGGACGACGCCATCGAGCGCGAGCCCGAGCAGCTTGGCGAAGCTCGACTTACCGGAGCCGTAGAAGCCCGAGATCCAAGACGCCGGCAGGTCGGCGCGCCCCTTGTCGAGCTCCGCCGTGATCGCGGTGAGCAGGCGGACGTACTGCTCGTGGATACCGTTGGGCACGCGCTTGTGATGCGGGTGCGCAGCGTCGTAGCCACCGGTGATGATGTACTCGCCGACCTCCTTGGCGAGAGTCTCGGGGCTCTGCTCGTGGAAGTAGATGACCGGCGAGATGTCGCGCGTGACGTCGGACTCGAATAGCGTGCGGAGCTTCATGCGGCCGGCCTATGGGTAGATGCGGGGGCGATAGTCGCGATCGGGCGCCAGCTCGCCCATGAACGACAGCTCGGTGTCCCCGCGGCGCTGGCCGGGGTACAGCACGACGGCGGGGACGTTGCGCGTCTTGCCGTCGAGATGCTTGAGCAGCGCAGACACCCGGAAGAACGGGTACAGCGCACCGATGCGGCCGAGGAACACGACCGTGCGCTCGACCTTGTCGGGGTGCGCCTCCGCGAACGTGGCGATCTCGCGCGACACGTCGGCCGCGATGCCCTCGGGGCCGTCGAGCTCCCGCCGCATCTTGTCGCGAAGGTAGTTGAGTCCGCGCTCGGGCGCGATCGTCGCCGCGGAGCGCTCGGCGGCGATCATGCGCGCGAGGATATCGTCGCCGTTCTTGCGCAGCCGGTTGAGCAGCAGCTTCTGCATCGACAGCGAGAGCACGTGCCAGCCGCCGGTCGACAGCTTGCCCACGGTCTCCTGCACGTGTCGGCGCAGCTCGAACTCGTCCTCGGGCTCGTACGGGATGATCGCGTAGCGGTAGTTTCGCAACGTGCTGATCTGCGGGCCGTCGTCGGAGAGCAGATCCTTGCGCAGCGCCTTGAACGCTTCCTCGAGCCGCGTGCGGGGTGGCTTCGTCATGCTTGCTCTCCGAGCTCCGCTCGCGCCCAACTCGCGAGGTCGGGGTAGCGCCAGCCGATCTCGAAGGTGCTACCGACGCGCCGGTAGTCGATCGACGACAGCGCGTGGAAGCGATCGTCGACGATGCCGCCGACGATCCCCAGTGACGATAGGTATGGGTTCGCGATCAGCGTGCCCTCGAACGAGGTCTCGCGGAGCAGGTACAGCAGATAGGAGAGCAGCTCGTCGGGCACGCGCGGCCTGAGCGCCTCGCGCGGATCACGGTTGCCGCCGAGCAGCCCGGCCGCGAGCGAGCACGACAGTAGCCGCGTCGCGAACTGGATCTGCGTCTTGAGCGCCCAGCGCGCGGGGCCGTTCGCGGCCACCCAGTCGATCACCGCCTGGCGCTGCACGCTCGGCCGAATCGACTCGCGCCGCTCGGGGAGGAAGGCGCCCGTGAACGTGCGGTAGAGCGGGTCGGTGAGCTGAACGTGCAGGTGGCAGATCAGCCGGCGGGTCTCGAACCGCATCGAGCGCCACGCGGCGAGTACGCGCAACGCGTCGGGGAACGCGTCGAACCGCACGCGCATATTGGACAGCAGCTCGGTCGTCCACGCCTCGCTCTTGGTGCCGAACCACGACTGCTCGAACGCACCGAGCGCGCTCGCGCGAGGGCGGTCCGGGTTGATGTTCGCCCAGTACGCGCGCGACTCTTCGATGCAGAGCGAGCAGCGGAGGAGCCGCGAGTGGATCTCCGTCGCCTCGGTGCGCGTCGGTGCGCTCGCCGGATCAGTGTCGGGCACGAGCTGCTCCACGATCAGTCCACCTTCCAGTGGGGTGCGGGGTAGTGAACGCCTAGTGGGACCATCGCGGCGGCGAGCTGGCGCGCAGCCTCGATGTGGGACTTGGGCATCGCGCCTTTGAGCCGCCGGCCGAGCGAGGATGGCGAGGTGGTCGCGGCGGCGCAAAGGTCGCTCAGGCCCGCGACGAAGGCGGCAGCGTTCCAGGGCTGGCGGATGGTCTCGAGGCGAGGCAGCGCCTCCACAGGATCCTGCTCGCTGCGCTTGAGCTCCGCGAGCCGATCGTCGAGCTGTTCGTCAAGCTCGAACCCGAAGTGGAAGAGCGAGATCAGCTGGTCGCCATCGGCCGCGTGTGACCGTGCTTCCGCATCGGCAACACGCGCAGCGACACGCGCAGCCTCGAGCACCGCCCACTTCCACGTCCGCGGCATCAGCCGCTTGAACAGGTCCTCGCCGCCGAACTCGTCCGACAGGCTCGTCCGCCACCAGCCGAGCCGGGGTGGGTCCGTCTTGCCCTCGCCAGCCCAGCCGACGAGTAGTTGGAGTGAGAGGATCTCATCGAGAACAGCCGCGTCTGTGAGCTGCACCTTCGGCTCATCGACATCCAAGATCTCGTCCTGGACTTCGGGCAGTGCCGAGTCCTTCGTAGCTGCCCCCTTCGTCTTTCGCGCCATGCTGGATCACGCCCGAACTGCTCGGAACGACTGTAAACTCCTGGATGTCCTCAGGTCGAGCCGTTCGGGCGCTTGGCTTAGGACGAACCGCGAACCACCTCGTATCCCGTGGCGGTCGCGCCCTGGCAGGTGGGTACCTGTAGGCCGCGGCTCGCGGCTCGTCCTCGAGGCCGCCGGGCGATCTACCGTCCGCATGTGGCGAAGAATTCGGGATGCTGGGCGAACGCGCTCGATCACTGCCGTGGGTCGTTGACTGGCGAGCACCTGATCTCTGTCGCAGTGTGGGCAGTGCGCGAAGGCCAACGAGCCAATCGCAAGAACAAGCTGCGGCGTCAGGTTCGGATCGACGGAGATCCGCGCCGCGCCGGCAAGAGCCACACGACCAACGTTCGCGGACTCACCGCTGACATCCTCTGCGAACACCACAACAACTCGTCTAACGCACTCGACGAAGAAGGCGGGCGGTTCGCTCGTGCGATCGAAGACTGGCATCGCGCGAACAAGGCCCGATCCTGGGCGCCGCGCCTCAACTGGAATCGACGCACATGCACGGTGAACGGACCACTGCTCGAGCGGTGGTTCTTGAAGACCGCGATCAACAATGCGTTCGTCCACGGCGACCTGTGAAGCGCTTCAGTCTCGAACCAGTCCTTCGCCGTGCGCGGCTCAAGTGATTGAGGCAGCGCTCGGCATCCACAGCAGCGAGAACACGGTGCCGGTCTCCGGGATCGCAGTCGCGTGCTCGTACACCGTGGGGTCGGTGCCGAGCGATTCGCGCGAGCACCACGTCGAGGCCGGAATCATGCGGGGCGACTCGTCGAGCTTGCCGCCGTCGAAGTAGTCGAACGCAGCGGAGGCCGGGTTCACGGAGCGTCCCTCGGGGATCCATGCGCTGAACGATGGGCTCTTCTGAACCCATTGCACGCGACCTTGCTTCGTGATGACCAGCGCGCATCGCTCCGGCGTCAGCTCGACGAATCGCCTCGCGCTCGCGAACATTGAGGTTTGGAATGCGCTCGCGATCGCGCGGATCGGATCCAGCGACCTCGGCGCGAGCAGGCACATCGGCGTGACGAGCGGCGCCGGCATGAGTAGCTCGGTGGCGAACACGCTCGCATCGCGTTCGATCTCGGAACCATCGCCGGCGAGCGGCGAGCACGTCCGCTGACGCTTGAAGGCGCGGCCGATGTCGCCGTCCTTGAGGTAGTGCTTCAGCAGCAGGTGGGCGATCTCGTGCGCGATCGAGAAACGGATCGCTCCGACTCCGACGATGCGCGTCGAGATGATGATCCGGGCGCGGTCGCCAATCTGGATCACCCGCGCCTTGGCGCCTTCGAGATCCTCGAACACGATCTCTGCGCCGAGCTTCTCGGCGAGCGCTTCGACGTCGACCGGGCCCGGGCCTTGCGCGCCGAGCCACGCGAGCGCTTCGAGCGCGCCAGAGTTCATAACGGCGCATTCATAGAAGTTGGAGGTTGAAGCGGAGCGGGAGGCGCTTGGAGTCGCCAGGGAGCGTGAGTCCACGCTTGTTGATGGCAGTGCAGAGGTGCTGAATCGCCGCC
>JALZOI010000235.1 GCA_030857245.1 Myxococcota bacterium | reverse complement strand
GCCTCGGGCGCGGTGGCCGCGTGCAGCGTCGAGTGCGCGCCCTCGGCGGTGGTCAGCATCGTCAGCTTGAACAGCTGCCGGAACGGCCACGGCATGCGCTGCCAGATGTTCGAGGCGACGCGGCCCGGGTTGACCGCCGCCGACGTGACCTGCGTGCCGGCGAGCCGCCGCGCGAGCTCGTTGCTGAACAGCACGTTCGCGAGCTTCGAGACGCGGTACTCGGCCATGCCGGTGACCGAGGTCGTGGTGCGGCGGATCGCGTCCCAGTCGATGCCGCGCGCGCCGAGGTGGCTGTTGCTCGCGACGTGCACGATCCGCGCGGGCGCCGAGGCCCGGAGCCGATCGAGCAGCAGGGCCGTCAGCAGGAAGTGGCCGAGGTGGTTGACCCCGAAGTGGAGCTCGAAGCCGTCGGCGGTGAGGCCGCGCTGGCCACCGACGCCCGCGTTGTTGACGAGCAGGTGCAGCGGCTCGTCGCGCGCGAGCAGCGCGGCCGCCGCGGTCCGCACGCTCGCGAGGCTCCCGAGGTCGCACTCGATCGTGAAGATGTCGGCGTGCCCGGCGAGCGCGCGCAGCTCGTCGACGACCGGCGCCGCCTTGGCGAGCGAGCGGCAGAGCAGGCGGAGGCGAGCACCGCGGCGGGCGAGATCCTCGGCCACCGCGCGCCCGATCCCGATGTTGGCGCCGGTGATCACTGCCACGCGGCCGGTCATGTCCTGGGTCGTCACGAGCGCAGGCTAGGGCGGCGCAGCGCCGCCGTCGAGACCTGGCTGCACGCACGGCCGAACGTATCGCGGCAGCGAGGGCCGACGACGCGCCCGGTCACGCAGCCGATCACGCGGCCGGTCACGCGGCCGGTCACGCGCAGGTGACGGTGACGGTGTGCGTGTGGTTCGCGTCGTTGCTCGACGTCACCGTCAGCGAGCCGCTCGTGCGGAGCGTCATGAACTGCGCCGCGGTGATCAGCACGGAGTGCGGATGCGGCGACGTCCCCTTGATCGCGTACGTCTTGTCGACCGCGGCGGCGACATCGGCCGGCGCGACCGTGATCGCATGGCCGTGGTTCGTGCCGATCGCCGCGGTGGTCATCGCGCACGTCATCGCGGGCCCATCCAGTGGCGTCACCGGCGCATCGACACCCGGCGCCGCGTCGACCGGAGGCTGGTTGGTGGCGGCATCAGGGGTGGTCCCCTCGTCGTCGCTGCACGCGCTGAGCACGGAGACACCGACCACGCCGACGCCGAGGCCGGCCAGCGAACGCAGGAACTGGATGCGAGTCATCATGGCGCCCCTATAGCGGAGGTCGCGGGTTTCCCCCAAGCCCCGTGTTCGAAACGCTCGTTTCGATCCTGGAAACGCCCGACGGTGAGGCGAGCTCACGAAGCTCGGGCCGCGCGCGGGCGCTGCGATCAGCCGCGGTGGTACTCGAGCTCGGCGATCACGGGCAGGTGATCCGATGCCGTGCGCGCGGGGCCGATCACCCACGTGCCCGCTCGATGCACCGCGAGCGGGCCGCGCACCAGGATGTGATCGACATCGACGACGGGGAACGGCGACGGCCAGCTCCGCGCGCCCCGCGTGATCGGCCGGAGCTCGCGCGCCAGCGTCCGGAACGGCGAGGACCACGGCATGCAGTTGAAGTCACCCGCGACCAGGGTCGGGCCGCCGTTGATCGTGCGTGCGACCGTCGCCATCTGCGCGGGCCGATCGCTCGCGACCACGGAGAGGTGCGTGTTGACGGTCTGCAGCTCGATCCCGGCCGCCGGCCAGTCGAGCTGCGTGACGAGGGCACACCGCGGGATCGAGCGGGGCCGGCCCGCGCGGTAGGGCAGGGCGACCCACTCGCTCGCGACCACCGGCAGCCGCGAGAACGTCGCGTTTCCGTAGCGCGCGCCGGAGGTCTGGATCGTCGGTGCGAACGTCGCGGGGAGCTCGAGCAGCGCCGCGAGGTACTCGACCTGGTCGACGTGCCCGCTCCGAGGCTGGCCGATGTCGACCTCCTGGAGCAGCAGGACGTCGGGCTGGAACGGGGTGATCACCCGCGCGATGCGATCGAGATCGATCCGACCGTCGATCCCTCGCCCGAACTGGATGTTGTACGTCATCACGCGCAGCCGTGGCGTCACCGGTCCAAGTAGAGCGGACTCGGCCCGTCCGGCAAGCCGTCGTCGGGCCTCCGAAAGCTTCCGATTTGCGGGCCCGCCCGATCGAGCCACGCTGCGGGTTCATGCACGTGATCCACGACGCCGCGGTGGACGCCCGGCACGCGGCCGCCAAGCTATCCGCGACCGTGCGCACGCCTCGCGGCGCCGCGTCGCCCACGGGGCATGTCGTGCTCGGTGGTGCGCTCGTCTACGTGCCCACCGGCTACCGCGCGGATCGACCGGGTGGCCTGCTCGTGATGTTCCACGGCGCCGGGGGCACGTCGCAGCAGGCGATCGGGTTCGTGCAGGCCGCGGCCGAGCAGGAGCGGTTCATCGTCGTCGCACCCAAGGCCGCAGCGTCGAGCTGGGACTGCGTCCACGGCGGCTTCGGGCCCGACGTCGCCCAGCTCGATCGCGCGCTCCAGGCCGTGTTCGAAGAATACGCCGTCGATCCGGCGCGGATCGCGGTCGGCGGGTTCTCGGATGGAGCGTCGTACGCGTTGACCATCGGGCTCGCGAATGGCGCGCTGTTTCGCGCCGTGCTCGCGTACTCGCCGGGCTTCGAGATGGCGCCGCGGCGCAGCGGACGGCCGCGGATCTTCATCTCGCACGGCGTCGCCGATCGCGTGCTGTCGATCGACGCCACGAGTCGCCGGCTGCGGCCGACGCTCGAGCATCACGGCTACCCCGTCGAGTACGTCGAGTTCGCCGGCGGCCACGCGATCCCCGATCCGGTGCTCGCCGCGTCGATGACGTGGTGGTTGCGGACGCCGATCCCGACGCCGACGTCGCGGTGACGCGATGTGGGCGCGGGTGAACGTGCGAGCGCGCGGCGCAACCCGCGTTACGGTCCCCGGCACTCCCAAGCTGCGGCGATGATGGTGGAGATTACGAACGATCAACCCCGTTGATGAGGTCGAACGCGCGGTGCTAACTGGACAGCTCGCGCTGGCTCTCGCTCAGCAAGGGAGTGGTTGATGGCCCTGCTCGCACGCATCTCGAACTGGTTTCTCGAAGTCCCCGAGCTCGCGCCGCCCGCGCTCGTCGATCCCGACCGCGCGTTCGACGAGCTCCGGTGGGGGATCGAAGCGCCCCGCCGCACGCTGCTCGATCACCGGCTGTACACGACGATCGACACGCTGCCGCGGCTGCGGCTGTTCATGGAGACGCACGTGTTCGCGGTGTGGGACTTCATGTGCCTCGCCAAGCGGCTGCAGCGTGATCTGACCTCGATGGAGGTCCTGTGGCGGCCGCCCGCGGTGCCCGCGATGGCGCGGTTCATCAACGGCATCATCCTCGGCGAGGAGTCCGACGCCGGTCCGACCGGCGAGGCCGTCAGCCACTGCGAGCTCTACATCGACGCGATGGAGGAGGTCGGTGCCAGCACGCGCACGATCCGCCGCTTCCTCGAGCTGATCTCGCAAGGTCTCGACGTCGAGACCGCGCTCGCCGAGTCGGGGGCGCCACGCGCCGCGCGCTCGTTCGTACGCGGCACGCTCGATCTCGTCACCGCCGGTAGCACCGTCGAGGTGCTGTCGTCGTTCCTGTTCGGGCGCGAGGATCTGATCCCCGACATGTTTCAGCAGCTGTTGCCACGCTGGAGCGAGTCCCGGTCGGCGACTCGCTTCACGTACTACGTCCAGCGCCACATCGAGCTCGACGGCGACGAGCATGGCCCCGCGGCGCGCCGCGCGTTGATCGCGCTCGCGGGCACCGATCCCGACGCCTGGGCGCACGCCCGCCGCGCCGCCGAGCGCTCGATCCTGTCCCGTATCGAGCTGTGGAACCGGATCGACTCGAAAGCCGCGGTCCTCCGATAGCGTCGGGTCGTGGCGGTTGGCTACACTGCCGGCGATGGCGTTGTCACCCGAGGAGCTCGCGATCGTTTCAGACGAGCTGCCCGTCGCGATCTGGATGGGGCGGGTGCCGAGCGGTGAGGTGGTCTACACGAATCGCGCGTTCCGGGAGGTCCTCGGTATCGAGGCGCCACCAGATGCCGCGCGGGGCGGGTTCGTCGCGCCCTATGGCGTCCACCTGCCCGATGGCCAGCCGTATCCCGAGCACCTGATGCCGTTCGAGCGTGCGATCGCGGCGCGCTCCACGGTCGTCATCGATGACCTCGTGATCCATCGCCACGACGGGCGTCGCGTGAACCTCCGGGTGTTCGCGAAGCCGGTGTTCGACGCCGCCGGCACGATCACGCACATCCTCGAGGCGTTCACGGACATCACCCGCGAGGTGGAAGCCGAGCGGGCGCGCGTCGAGAGCGAGCGCAAGCTGGCGCGGTCGCTGCGGCTCGAGTCCATCGGCCAGCTCGTGATGGGCATCGCCCACGACTTCAACAACCTGCTGACGGTCACCACGCTGACGACCTCGCGCCTGCTCGCGAGCTCGCCGGATCCAGACGTGCGGCTCGGGCTCGCCGACATCGACACCGTCACGACGTCCGCTGTCGCGCTCGTCAAGAAGCTGCTGTCGTTCGCCACCCGCGCGGCCCAGCCGCTCGCCGCGGTGGAGCTCGGGGCGGTCGTCCGCTCGGTCGTCGCGATCTCCGCGCGCACGTTCGATCGCCGGCTCGCGTTGCGGGCCGACTGCGCGCCCGAGAGCACCTGGATCCGTGGCGATCACGCGCAACTCGAGCAGGTGCTGATGAACCTGCTGGTGAACGCGCGTGACGCGATCCGCGGTGCCGGCACGATCACGGTGACCACGCGCCTGCGCGCGCTCGCCGCTGGCGAGGTCGAGGCGTGCCCGGCCGGCATGTACGTGGTGCTCGAGGTCACCGACGATGGCCCGGGCATGGATCCGGCGATCCGCGACCGCATCTTCGAGCCCTACTTCTCGACGAAGACCCGCGGCCCCATCAAGGGCACCGGGCTGGGCCTGTCGACCGTGCTCGGCATCGTCCGTACCCACGGTGGCTTCATCGAGGCCGTGCCGGTCGTCCCGCATGGCACGACGATGCGGGTGGCGCTCCGCTCGTACCAGGACGGCGCCGAGGCCGTGCCGTCAGCGGAGCGCGAGGAGGCGGCGGTCGTGTGCGGCGATGGCGAGCTGATCCTCGTCGTCGATGACGAGCCGCTGGTGCGGTCCGCCACCGCGCGGACGCTGCAGTCGTTCGGCTATCGCGTGCTGGAGGCGGCGACCGGTCCGGAGGCCATCGAGGTCTTCGGGAGTCAGGCCCGCGCGATCGCGGCCGTGGTCCTCGACATGGTGATGCCCGGGATGTCGGCGCGCGAGATCTATGGCGCGCTGCAGTCGACGCGCGACGACGTCCCCGTCGTCGTGGTGACCGGTGCGGCGATGAACGACGAGCTCGGCGCGCTGCTCGCGGGTGGCGTGCGAACCTGGCTCGCCAAGCCGTTTCAGATCGCGAGGTTCTCCGAGGTCATGCGCGCGCTCGTGCAGTGATCCGCAGCATCGCGCGAGCGCCTGTGTCACTCGTCAGGTGACATGCGGGAGTGCGGAACGAACGTGGTATCGCGTCGCCCATGACGGCTCATCGGGATGTGGGGTTGGTCGCGAGGATCGCCGAGCTCGAGGCGCGCAACGCCCAGCTCGAGGCCCGGGACCAGGCGCTCGCGCACGTGCTGGAGCTGAGCGCGCGCCTGCTCGGTCACGACGAGCTCGCCACGCTGCTCGAAGCCGTGCTCGATGCGGCGCTCGCGATCACCGGCACCTCGCACGGCTCGATCCAGATCGTCGAAGGCGACGCGTTGCGGCTCGTCGCCTATCGCGGGTTCGCCCCCGAGCTCGCTGCGGTCGCCTGCGAGGCGATCTACGCGCGCACCACCTGCGTCGAGGCCCTCGCCCGCCGCGAGCGGGTGTTCCTCGCCGGCGGCGCGCTCGCCGGCGCGAACTTCGATCGCTCGACGCACGTCCACTTCGGCGTCCGCGCCGTCCAGTCGACGCCGTTGATGGCGCGGGATGGGCGGGTGGTAGGGATGTTCTCGACGCACTGGTCGGATCCGGATCGCGTCGAGCTCGCGAGCCTCGAGCTCCTCGATCTGATCGCACGCAGCGCAGGTGACCTGATCGATCACCAGCTCCGCGACCGCGCGCTGCGCGAGACCAACGTGCGCCTCGCCGAGGCCACGCGCACGAAGGACGAGTTCCTCGCGATGCTCGGCCACGAGCTGCGCAATCCGCTCTCGCCGATGCTCGTGGCGCTCCAGATCATGGAGCTCCGCGGCATGCAGTCCGAGGAGCAACAGCTCCTCGAGCGTCAGATCAAGCACCTGACCCGGCTCGTCGACGATCTCCTGGACGTCTCGCGGATCGCGCGCGGCCGGATCGAGCTCGTCAAGCAGCACATCGAGATCGCCGACGTCATCAACACCGCGCTCGAGATCTCGAGCCCGCTCCTCGAGCGCGGCGCTCACCACGTCGAGACCAGGGTCGCGCGCTCGGGGTTGTGCGTCGAGGGCGATCCGCAGCGTCGCGCAGGTGATCTCGAACCTCGTGACCAACGCCGCGAAGTACAGCGACGCCGGCTCGCGCATCACCATCGCGGCCGGACGCGAGGGCGGCATGGTCCGGATCACCGTCCGCGACGAGGGCGTGGGCCTCGCGCCCTCGATGCTCGAATCGGTGTTCGTCATGTTCTCGCAGGCGCCGCAGACGCTCGAGCGGTCGTGCGGCGGGCTCGGCCTCGGCCTGGCGATCGTGCGCAACATCGTCGAGCTGCACGGCGGCACGGCCCGGGCGTTCAGCGCGGGGCTCGGCCACGGCAGCGAGTTCGTGATCGAGATCCCGGGCAGCGCGGCCGAGCTCGAGGCCGACGCGGCCGCGCTCGAGGATCCGCGGCTCGAGCGCAGCACGCTCGTGGGGCCGCGCGTGCTCGTGGTCGATGACAACAAGGACGTCGCGCTCACCCTGAGCCGTGGCCTGCTGCGCCTGGGCTACGAGGTCGCGGTCGCGCACGACGGGCCGACGGCGCTCGAGGTCGCGCGCGCGTTCCACCCCGTCATCGCGCTGCTCGACATCGGCCTGCCGGTGATGGATGGGTACGAGCTCGGCCAGCTGCTGCGCGTCGGCTCCGACGTCCGGCTGGTCGCGGTGACCGGCTACGGGCTCGACGGCGATCGCCAGCGATCCCGCGAGGCCGGCTTCGAGCAGCACCTCGTGAAGCCGGTCGACCTCCGCGAGCTGCACGAGACCCTGCAGTCGATGGTCTGACCCGGCGCCCGGTGCTCCGGATCACGCGTGAACGCCGGGTCAGCCGGCGGGTCGGTCTGCCTGACCGCCGAACCTGCCACTGCAACCAGCCTGATCTCGGGCAGTTCGGCTGGCGCGAAGCCTGCTGGCTTGTCGTCCCATGAAGAACCTCCTGGCTGGCGTGCTTGCCGTCATCGCGCTCCTCTCCGCCGCGGCCTCGGCCAAGCAGCTCGGCGACATCACCAAGAGGGCGCGCAGCGGCGACGTCGCGTCGACCTACGTGCTGCGCGCCGATGGCGGCCTGTTTCGCCAGGTCGGCAAGCACCTCTGCCAGATCTCGACCGAGGTCTACGACTTCAAGGTCGCGCAGCACCCCGCCGACCCGGCGGCCGTCTACGTCGTCAAGAGCGGCGGGCTGTTCGCGCTGACGCCGTCGCCCACCGACCGCGAGGCCGCCGCATGCCCGCGAGCCACGCTCGATCCGCTCGTCCCCGCGCTCGAGCGCGGCCACGGCAAATGGCAATACAAGGTCGTCAATCGCAAGGACACGTCGCTCTCGCTGATCGCGAAGGACACGAGCGGCCGCGTCACCGCGTGGGATGCCAAGGGCGTCGCCGTCTACGTCGATGGCGTGACCGATCTCAAGATGAACGAGTGCTTCGGGACCAGGAAGAGCTTCAGCTCGTACGTCGCCTTCGCGCTCGACAACGACGGCCGGGTCTCGAAGATCGGTGGCAAGGATCCCCGGAATTCGAAGGCCGACCCCGAGCGCTACGACAGCCTCGCGGCGTTCTTCACCAAGCAGCGCGTCTGTCAGTGAGTCGGCTATCCTCGTCGCGATGACGAGCACCGGCTATCTACACGGTTACAGCGACGAGGAGCGCGAGCGGCTGCACCGGCAGGCGCGGTTCCTCGAGCCGATGGTCCACGATCGGCTGCCGTTCCGGCGCCGGCGCCGCCTCCTCGAGGTCGGCTGTGGGGTCGGCGCGCAGACCGAGATCTTGCTGCGGCACTTCCCCGAGATCCACGTCACCGGCGTGGAGATCAACGACGAGCAGATCGCCGAGGCGCGGCGCTACCTCGCGACCGTGCCGTGGGCGACCGATCGCTACACGATCGCGAAGGCCGACGCGACCAAGCTCGAGCGCGCACCCGAGAGCTTCGATGCCGCCTTCCTGTGCTGGGTCCTCGAGCACATCAGCTCGCCCGCCCGCGTGCTCTCCGAGGTCCGCCGCGTGCTGATGCCGGGCGCGCCGATCGTGTGCAACGAGGTGCTGAACGCGACGTTCTTCATCGATCCGTACAGCCCCGACACGCTGCGCTACTGGATGGCTTTCAACGACCACCAGCTCAGCCTCGGCGGTGATCCGTTCGTCGGCGCGAAGCTCGGCAACCTGCTGCAGTCGGTCGGCTTTCGCGACGTCACGACGGAGGTCCGCTCGTTCCACCTCGACAACCGCGCGCCCGGCGAGCGCGCCGAGTTCCTCGCATACTGGACCGAGCTGCTGCTCTCGGGGGCGCCCGCGCTGCTCGCCGCCGCCAAGGTCTCGCAGGAGATCGTCGATGGCATGACCCGCGAGCTCGAGCTCGTCGCGCGCGATCCCAACAGCGTGTTCTTCTACGCGTTCATCCAGGCCCGCGCCCGCGCCTGGTGACGCGCGCCGCGACGCGACGCTCACGGTGCGAGCGCGCGCTCGATGCTGAGGTCGAGCGTGCTGCGGATGTCGTCGAGCATCGCGCTGATCGACGCGTCGGAGATCCCGAGGGTCTGCCGCAGCTGGCGCCGCGTCTGCGACCACAGATCGGCGCGCGCGGCGGTCAGCCAGCGCGCCGCCGTGACGCGGTGCACCTGGTAGATCACGCCGAGCTCGTCGATCGTGAGCCCGTCGAGCAGGTGCTGGCGCAGCAGGTTGCGCTGGCGCGGCGAGAGCACCGCGAGGGCCGCGTGGAAGGCCGCCTTGATCTGCGCCGCGGCCTCGCGCTTGATCACGACGAGGGCGGGATCCGCGGCCGGCGAGGCGAGCTCCCACAGCTGATCGTCCGTGGGGACGTGGCGCTGGTGGAGGCGCAGCTGCGTGAGCGCCGTGCGGATCGTGATCACGCGGGCCCACACCAGCAGCTCGCCGTGACCGCCGTAGTCGGCGATCCGCGGCCCGCGACCCGCCGTCCCGATCACCAGCTTCTCGCGGACGGTCGCCACGACCTCGCGCGCGAGATCGGCGTCCCTGACGAGGCGCGCGGCGGCGTCGCGCAGCCGCGGGACGAGCTCGGCCTCGAAGATCGCGAGCGCGCTGGGTTCGTGGTGGGCGATCGCGCACGCGAGATAGAGGTCGGGGAGGTTGCGCGCGGGGAGCCACGCCGCCGGCGAGCGGCTGGCGTCGGCGTGCGGCGCGAGG
>JALZOI010000234.1 GCA_030857245.1 Myxococcota bacterium | reverse complement strand
GGCCTCGGCGGCGATCACCGTGCTCTCGGCGCGCGCCCACGCGAGCCGAGCGCCGAGCTGGGCCGCGAGTCGCGCGAAGATCGCGGGCAGGTGCCGGACGTCGGCGTCCGCGTAGGCGAGCTGCGCGTCGGACAGCGGGCGGCGCGCCCAGTCCGTCCACTGCAGCTCCTTGCCGAGCCGGGTCCCGAGCAACTCGTTCGCGAGCGTCGCGAACCCGACCTGGTCGCCGATGCCCGCGAACGCCGCCATCACCTGGGTGTCGATGATCGCCGGCATCGAGACCCCGAACCGCGAGGCCAGCAGCGCGAGGTCCTGGCGGCCGGCATGAAGCACCGCGCACGGATGGGCGGCGAGCGCCCGGACGATCGCGCCGGCATCGACGGCGAGCGGGTCGACCAGCCGGACCTCGGGCGGGGTCACGCTGACGAGCTGCGCCCACTCCGGCGAGACGGTTCCGGCTCCGGGCGCATCCAAGGCGAGATGTCCCGGCACCCACGCCACCTGAACCAGACACAGGGTCGGGGTCAGGCGGTCCTGGGACAGGAACTCGAGGTCGAACGCGACCAGCGGCGCGTCCGCGATCGCGGCCGCGATGGCGGCGACCTCGACGGCATCCGCGACCAGCGTGTGCACGCTCCCGATTCTACCCGGCGTGGCCGCTTCTTCGGGGCGGGCGCCCTGCTAGATTCGCCAGACTCACAGAGGACCCATGACGACCACCAATAGCTTCGGTAGCAAGGCGAACATCTCGATCGGCAGCAACAAGGTCGAGCTCTACCGGCTCGACGAGTTGATCAGGAGCAAGGTCGGCGACGTGGAGACCCTGCCCTACTCGCTCCGCATCCTGCTCGAGAACCTCCTCCGCTACGAGGACGGCAAGACGGTCCGCCCCGCGGACATCGCCGCGGTCGCGGGCTGGAATCCCCGGCAGCGCGTCGAGCACGAGGTCCAGCTCCGCCCCGCCCGCGTGCTGATGCAGGACTTCACCGGCGTCCCCGCGGTCTGCGATCTCGCCGCGATGCGCGACGCCTTCGTGAAGCTCGGCCTCCCCGGCAACGCGATCAACCCGCTCAACGCCGCCGATCTCGTGATCGATCACTCGGTGCAGATCGACGAGTACGGCACCTCCACCGCGTTCCGCCGCAACGTCGAGCTCGAGTACCTGCGCAACCGCGAGCGCTACCTGTTCCTCCGGTGGGGCCAGCAGGCGTTCGCGAACATGAAGGTCGTGCCCCCGGGCACCGGCATCTGCCACCAGGTCAACCTCGAGTACCTCGCGAAGGTGGTGTGGACCGCGCCGGGCTCGACGACGGGCTCCATGGTCGCGTACCCCGACTCGCTGGTCGGCACCGACTCGCACACCACGATGATCAATGGCCTCGGCGTGTTCGGCTGGGGCGTCGGCGGCATCGAGGCCGAGGCCGTGATGCTCGGCCAGCCGATGGCGATGCTGATCCCCGAGGTCATCGGCTTCGAGCTCACCGGCACGCTGCCGCCGGGCGCGACGGCCACCGACCTCGTCCTCACGGTCACCGAGATCCTGCGCAAGCGAGGCGTCGTCGACAAGTTCGTCGAGTTCACCGGCGAGGGCCTCAGCTCGCTGTCGCTGCCCGACCGGGCGACGATCGCGAACATGGCGCCCGAGTACGGCGCGACGATGGGCTTCTTCCCCGTCGATGCCGAGACCATCGCGTACCTCCGATTCACGGGCCGCACCGACGAGCACGTCCAGCTCGTGGAGCGTTACTGCAAGGAGAACATGCTGTGGCACGAGCCGGGCGCGAAGCTCCGGTTCTCCGATCAGGTGACGCTCGACCTCGGCTCGGTGGAGCGCTCGCTCGCCGGCCCGTCGCGCCCGCAGGATCGCGTGTCGCTGCAGACGGCGAAGCGCTCGTGGCGCCGCGCCGTGAGCGGCATCCTCGGCGACAAGGCGGCGGCCGAGCCCGATGCCCTCGAGAGCTGGTCCAACGAAGGTGGGCACGCCGCGACCCCGGCGCCCGGCCACCTCGCGCTGACCAAGGACGTGACCACCGACCGCGGCACGTTCGCGCTCGGTCACGGATCGATCGTGATCGCGTCGATCACGAGTTGCACGAACACGTCGAACCCGTCGGTGCTGATGGCGGCGGGCTTGCTCGCTCGCAAGGCCGTGGCCCGGGGCCTCACCAGCAAGCCGTGGGTCAAGACCTCGCTCGCGCCCGGCTCGCAGGTGGTCACCGACTACCTGATCGAGGCCGGCGTGATGGCGGACCTCGAGAAGCTCGGCTTCTACCTCGCCGGGTACGGCTGCACGACGTGCATCGGCAACTCCGGGCCCGTCGATGACAACATCGCCGCGGCCATCAAGGAGAACAACCTCGTCGTCTGCTCGGTGCTCTCCGGCAACCGCAACTTCGAGGGCCGCGTGAACCCGGTCGTGCGCGCGAACTACCTCGCCTCGCCGCCGCTCGTCGTCGCCTACGCGATCGCGGGGACGATGAACATCGACCTCGACAACGAGCCGCTCGGGACCGACAGCGACGGCAAGCCGGTCTTCCTCAAGGACCTGTGGCCGACCACCGAGGAGGTCGCCTCGCTGATGCGCACCTCGATCCGGCGCGACCAGTACGAGCAGCGCTACGCCCACGTCCTCGAGGGCGACGCCGACTGGCGGAGCCTGCAGGTGCCCGCCGGCGACACGTTCGCCTGGGACGACAAGTCCACGTACATCCGCAAGCCGAGCTTCTTCGACGACCTCGGTCCGACGCCGAAGCCGCTCTCCGATATCGTCGGCGCGCGGGTGCTCGCGATCCTCGGGGACTCGGTCACCACCGACCACATCTCGCCCGCGGGCAACATCGCCAAGGGCAGCCCGGCGGCGCGCTACCTCGACGAGCACGGCGTCAAGCCGGCCGACTACAACCAGTACGGCGCGCGCCGTGGCAACCACGAGGTCATGGTCCGCGGCACGTTCGCGAACATCCGGCTCAAGAACCTGATGCTGACCGGGGTCGAGGGTGGCTTCACCAAGTACTTCCCGAAGCTCGGTGGCGCTGACGAGCAGCTGCCGATCTACGACGCCGCGCTCCGCTACGGCACCGACGGCGTCCCGCTCATCGTGATCGCGGGCGAGCAGTACGGCACCGGCAGCTCGCGTGACTGGGCGGCCAAGGGCACGCTGCTGCTCGGCGTCCGCGCCGTGATCGCGAAGAGCTTCGAGCGCATCCATCGCTCGAACCTGATCGGCATGGGCGTGCTGCCCCTGCAGTTCGCGCCCGGCGAGGACGCGAAGACCCTCGGCCTCACCGGCAGCGAGCTGATCACGATCGAGGGCATCGCGGGCGGCGTGTCCCCGAAGAAGCAACTCAGCGTCCGCGCCTCGGCGCCGGGCTCCGAGAAGAAGTTCACGGTGACCGCGCGGATCGACGGGCCGCAGGAGGTCGAGTACATGGTCCACGGCGGCATCCTCCAGTACGTGCTGCGCCAGCGCGCGGCCGCGCTGCAGGGGTAAGCTCTCGGGCGAGCGCTCGCGCTTTGGTTCAGACTGCGTCCCCAGCCGCTCGGGGACTGGCTGCAGAGCCTGCGGTGCTCGCGGCCTTTGCAGGGCCGCGGTCCGTAACGTGACGCCAAGACCTGGCGCTCGTGCGGCCTTTGCAGGGCCGCGGGGTGCGCCTTGCTCTCCGAGCGCGTCGGCATCGAGCCCCTCGAGAGCGTGGCGCTTGCTACGTGGCGACCGGCAGCTTGACCCGCCGGCGCGGTAGCAGGCCCCACGCCTTGGCCTTGTCGGCGAACGTCGACTTCGCCATGCCGAGATGGGACGCCGCCGCCCGGATCGTGCCGTGCGCCGCGAGCGCCTGCTCCATCGCTCCGCGCATCATCGCCTGGTACGGCACCAGCGGTTCGTCCTCGGTGCCGAGCCGCGGCCGCCGCCCGAACGTGAGCGCCGGGAAGAAGTCGGCCGGCCCGAGCTCGCTGCCGCCGAGCGCGACGGCCCGCGCGATCGCATGGCGGAGCTCGCGGACGTTGCCCGGCCAGTTGTAGCTGACGAGCGTCTTCCACGCCTCGTCGGTGATGGTCTTGCGGCCGAACTCCGCGGCGAGCTCGTCGAGGGTCGCCTGCGCGAGCTCCACGAGATCCCCGAGCCGCTCGCGCAGCGGCGGCAGCGCGAGCACGACGGTCGCGACGCGGTGGTAGAGGTCGAGGCGCAGGCGCGAGGACTCGGTGCCGAGCCCCTCGAGCTGGTTGGTCGCGGCGATGATGCGCACGTCGACCGGACGCTCGTGGCCGCCACCCACGCGGCGGACCTGGCGCGACTCGAGCGCGCGCAGCAGGTGCGGTTGCAGCTCGATGGGCAGCTCGCCGAGCTCGTCGAGGAACAGGGTGCCACCGTGCGCCTCGACGAAGTAGCCGTCACGCTCGGCGTGTGCGCCCGTGAACGCGCCCTTCTCGTGGCCGAACAGCTCCGAACCGATCAGCTCGCGCGGGATCCCGCCGCAGTTGACGGAGACGAACTTGCCGCCGGCCCGCCGCGAGGCCTCGTGGACCACACGCGCGAGCAGGTCCTTGCCGGTCCCGGTCTCGCCGACGATCAGGATGTTGCAGTCGGTCTGCGCCGCGCGCAGCGCCTGATCGATCGAGCCGCGGAAGCCGGGATCGTGGCCGCGCATCGCAGCGAGCGCGCTGTCTTGCTGGGCGCCGGGCGCCGCGATCGCGACCAGCGTCGTGCGCCCGACGGTGAGGTACGAGCCGACGCGGACCTCGGCGCCCTCGACGAGGTTGCCGTCGACCTGCGTGCCGTTGCGCGAGCTCTTGTCGCGCACGACGAGCCCGCCTCCGGTGCGGCGTTCGAGGATGCAGTGCACGGTGGAGACATAGGGATCGTCGATCACGATGTCGCAGCTCTCACCCGAGCCGATGACCCAGCGCCGGATCGCCGAGCTCAGCGGAAATTTCTTCGCGTCGCTCGTCGCGCGCAGCCCCATCACGATGCCCGCGCGCCGACTCTCGGGCGCGAGCGTACTCGTCCGACTCTCACAGAAGCCCATGTCATCCTCCTCCAGCAGTGGCGTTACCGAACCGCGTGGCCTTATCGATCACGCGTCCCACCGGTTGCGTCCGACGTGCCGTCGCAAGCACTTGATCGCTCGACGCGCGGTGTCCGGAGTGTCCGGAAGTCAGCCCACCACCGGACGAAACACCGGACCCCAGCGGACACCGAAACGGCGAAAGGCCGGCTCGTGAGAGCCGGCCTGGTGTCGCGAACGTCCTCGATGTGGACTACGGCGTGCGCTCGAACGCGCCGATGTCGTGCGCCGCACCCTGCGGGCGCGCCGTGCCTTCATGGTCGCGGGTGGGGTTGAGCCCGGTCGTCGGCAGCGCCGCGTCGATCGCGGGACTGCCTGCCTGCAGATGAAAGTCGCCAGCGGCAGCGTTCACGAACTTCGGATCCATGACGAGGTTGTTCCCCAGCAGCGCAGTCGTCTGCGGGAACAGGATGTTCTGGTCAAACCTGCACTTCGTGCCAGCCACGACGCTGGAGTCGGTGCCACGGAGGATGTTGTTCTGGAACGTGGCCATCCAGTTGGCGTTCGAAGTGCAGTCGACGATGGGCCCGTTCACTGCCTCATTGGTCGGCGCGACGAACGTGTTGAAGGCGAACGAGAACCGGCTCTGCGTCGCCGGCTGGTCGATCGTTGAGATGGCCACGCCACCGCCCTCGAACACCGAGTTCGTGACCTTCACGTTTACCTGCGTGCCTCTGATGAGGAATCCGTCGCCCTTGAAGTAGCTCTGTTCGGCATCGAAGGTCATCTGTTCAGAGATTTGTACGCCGCCCCCGGCCACGTACGCCCGTCGCATAGTTACGTTGCACAGGTGGAATTCAAGCTGCCGCAGCGTTCTGGTTTGGATCGTCACGTCCTCGAGCAGCAACGTCGATGCGGTCGATAGTCCCGAACAGCGCGATGTGACCTCACTCAGCCCGGTGAACTCGAAGCCTCTCATGGAGGTCCTGCCGTCTTGGCCAACCAGGAACGAAGGGACCCTGGCCCCGGTACCGACCGCCGTGATGGAGCCGGTGATGTGGAGTAGGGTATCGGACGTGTAGAGCCCCGGGAGAGCTCGCAGCGTGGAGCGCTGCGGGTTTGATTGAGCCATCGCGACGGCGGCACTCAGCAGACACGGCGCACCCAAAGTACAAGGAGCGCCATCCACGCCCGATGGCGACGCATACACGATCTGCGCCTCCCCGAGACACGTCCCCCCATCCGGGTCGCAGACGCGACTCGCACATTCATCGTCGACGCGGCATGTTCGACACGTGCGCTCTGCTTCGTCGCAGACCGGAGCGGAGCTCGTACAATCGGTGTTCGCGGAGCAGCTGAGGCAGCCCCCAAAGCCAGCGTCGCACCCCCGTGCGCACTGCAGCGAGTCGTAGTCGTTTCCTGACGCGTTGCAGGTGAGGGCCTGATCCCCGCGACAAGCGACGAACTCCATCGGATTGCACGAGACCGCGATGCACGTGTTCGGCTCGCCTTCGAGTGCACCGTCGACGTCGCAAAACGGGAACGCCTGGTCGGTGCACAGGCCGTCCACGCAGGACTCCGGGTTCGCCCGGGTTCCACACGCCCCACCCGCCGCCACGACGATGACCAAGAAGCATAACCAGCGCATGCGCAGACAATGGTTCAGCATGGAGTGCTGTGTCGACCGGCAACCGCCTGGGTTGCGGAGAAATCGTCCGACCGAAACGGAAAAAGGGCCGGCTCCGAAGCCGGCCCTGGTCGCGATCGCGATCGCGGTGGATAACTAGCGAATCATGTGGCGGACGCCCTCGCCGGCGCCGGTGGCACCGACGCGGAACTCACGCATGGCCGGCTTGATGGCCGGAGCCTGCGCCTTGCTACTGAATGCGGCGGGCGTCGGGTAGCAACCCCACTCATGGGCCTGGCCATCCGGGCAACCCGTGCCGGTGCAGTTATTGCCCATCGCGTCGCACGTGCAGTTTGCAACGGTGCCCTGTGGGGGGAGTGCGGCGCAGCTCGGAACGTTGCGTGCCGGCGTCCCCGCGTTGTTGTCGTCGTCGTAGGTGTACTTGCGGAAGTCGAAGCAGATGCCGAGACCGTCGTTGTACGGGGACGCGGGCAGCATGCCGTTCTCGATGTTGAACGGCCACATATAGAGGCAGTTCTGTGCAATGGCCCAAGTACCGACGTCCTCTGCAACGGAGCCCTTCTTGTTCGTGACACACACTGCATCACCAGCCGCGGGTTCTGCCTTCGTCGGCAACTTCGCCGGCACAGTCTTGCTGCCGACGACGTTCAGCTTCAGTGCCGCCGAGTTGTCCGTCTTGAGCGGGGCGCACATGCCAGCGCAGACGGTAACGTTGACGCCGGTCGCTTCGCGGAAGAACGGGAGGAAGCCCGGGGCGCAGCCGTTGACGTACGCGCCGCCCGAGGCCGGGCCGCGAGCCGGCATGCGGTCGGTGAGCGTGAGGGTCGTCGGACCGACCGGCGCGCAGGTGTAGTCGAGGCCGTCGAAGGTGAAGCAACCCGCGTTCGGCATCGCCGGATCGGGCGAGCCGCACGCCGCGGTGTTGGTACCCGCGAGGAGGTTCTGGGTCAGCGGATCGCACTTGGGATCGCAGACGCCGGCGACGGTCATGTCGCCAGACGTGAAGAGACCCTCGTAGCGGCCGCAGGCGTGGTTCGCGTCACACGAGGGCATGCCGCCCTGGTGATCGCAGATCGCCTTGCAGGTACCCGCGACGCACTCGGAGTTCTTCGCGCAGTTCGAGTAGCCAGCCGGGCCCGCGGCGCCGACGGTGCAAGCGCCGCCGACGGCGACGGTGCCGTCGGGCGCGCAGCCGATGTGGCCGATCGGGGGCATCTCCTGATCCTCGATCCACGCGCACTTCTCGCCCGCGCCGCAACCCATCTGGGTCAGCGGGCTGCAGACGGTGATCGCGTCGACCGTGCTGCCGTCCGGAAGCAGAATGTCATTGTTCTTGCCGCCGCCACCACACGCGGTGAGCCCCACGATCAGGGCTCCCAAAGCTAGCTTCTTCATCTACGACTCCTTGGTTCTTTGGAAGTTTGCCGGTCGTGGGGAATCAACCCTGAGTACACGGCGGTTCACAAAATGTTGGCGGACCCTACTGACGTTGCTTCCGGGGGTCAAGGCTATTTGTCGCCGTGCACCTCGTGCGCTCCGGGCAGGTCGACACACTAGATACCGTCGACGATTCGCCGACGATGACTTCCGTCACGCGCACGCGGCAGGTGGCCTAACACCCCCTTGTGATCGTGAGGTGTGCGGTCGCGGCGATCGATGCACCGGGGTTGCGGTGAACGGAGAATCACCGACTTTCAGGGCGATACCGTGACCGAACCCAGGCTCCCCGCGTCAGGACCGCGACTCGCTGCGACCGCCAGCCCGGTGATCCCGGCAGCCACCACGGCTGCGCCGCCGATCACATACCAGCGCCCGTACCACGCCCGCTTCCCGTCCCCGCCGCCGGCCGTGAGGGCGATCTCCAGCGGGGCATCGGGCGCCGCGATCCGCGCGATCGCGGCGCCGCCAGCGTCGCGGGCCTCGACGTAATACTCGAGGACGTACGGCTTCGCGGAGGCCGGCGAGCTCACGCGGGCGCGCCACTTGCCATCGCCGCGCGGTAGCGCCCCGCGCAGCGTGTACGACAGCTCACCGCGCCGCCGGGCGGCCACGACGATCTCGAACACGCGCTCGCCACCGCGGGTCGCGCGGACCTCGAGCTCGATCGGGCGCCCGGCGCTACCCGCGGTCGGGACCGCGTGCTCGAGGTCGGCGCCCGCCGTCGGGTCATAGCCGGGGATCAACTGCTTCTTGAGGTCGTCGAAGAACGCGCGGATCTTCGGCGAGCCGCTGGTATCGCGGAGCTGGTAGCCGGGATCGATGTCGAGCACGCGCTCGAATGTCGCGCGCGCCGCGCCCTGATCGCCGCGGATGAAGTGCGAGAGCGCCATGATCTCGAGCGCGCGGAGCCGCTGGGCGCGCGTCGCGCGCGCATCGCGGGTCACCGGTGCGAGCGTCTGGATCGCGCCGGCATACTCCTGATCGTTGTAGAGCTGCTGGCCCCGCGCGAGGAACGTCTCGATCGCGTGAGCATCGACCGGCGGCGCGCCCCGCGCGACATCGGCGGCCGCGGGCAGCGCGCACCAGCCGAGCACGCAGGCGGTGATCAGCGCGCGAACCATCGAACCCCCTCGGGCGTGGCGAGCACGGCGTCGAGATCGCCGTCGTCATCGAGATCCACCATCACGACGTCGCTCGCGCCCGGGCCGGCGGCGTCGGCGACGAGCGCCCCGCCCGGCTCGCCGCGCAGCGCCGAGCTCTCGGTGGCGGCGGCGATCACCGCGTCGGGCTCGCACCCGGTGTCCCAGCCACCGAACGCGATCGCCGTCGCGCGCGGTGCGGGCTGCGGCAGGCGCACGAACGACTGATCCTCGAGGTGGCCCTCGCGGTCGACGTAGAGCCGCATCCCGGCGCCTCGCACCGCGACCGCGAGATCGGGATCGAAGTCGCCGTCGGCGTCGGCGAGCGTGAGCGCGACGACGTCGAGGGGCACCGGTGGCACGACCGCATCGGCGGGCAGGAAGCTGCCGGTGCCCCCGGGCTCGCCGAGCCAGGCCGCGAGCGGGCCGCCGGCCTGCCCGACGACGAGATCCGGGTTGGTGTCGCC
>JALZOI010000854.1 GCA_030857245.1 Myxococcota bacterium | reverse complement strand
CTGCGGCACCGGCGGCCTCGCCGCGGTCCCCCTCCCGCTCGATGCCGCGCAGCGCGCGCGCTACGAGGCGATGACGGCGCGCATCCAGGCGATCGAGGGCGAGACCTCGATCGCGGCCCCCGCGCGCACCGCGAAGCTGCGCGCGCTCGAGCCCGAGATCACGAGCCTCGCGTACCCGCCGCTCGACGCGCGCTGGCACTGGGGGCTCGCGCACACGCTCTCGGATGCGCGCGATCTCCGCGGTGCCGCGGAGGCCTTCGATCGCGCGGCGGAGGCGGGCCTCGCTGCCGGCGATGACGATCTGTACGTCCGCGCGATGGTCGCCGCGCTCCACGTGACGTCGTCGCGGGTGTCGCCCGAGCGGCTCGCGCAGCTCGAGGCTCAAGCCAGCGCCGGCGCCGCGCGGCTCGGCAACCCGCACGTCGACGCCGAGCTGCTGCTCGCCCGCGCGAAGGCGTACATGGATCGCGGCGATAGCGCGAAGGCGCGGGGGCTGCTCGAGCAGGCGGATGCGCGCTACACCGCGATCGCGTTCGCGCCGATGATGATGCACGTCTCGGTGCTGCAGAACCTCGGCGCGCTGTGCCTCGAGGCCGGTGATCTCGACGCCGCGGATCGCGCGCTCGCGCGGACCGTCGCGCTCGCCCGCCTGCGCTATGGCGAGGCGGCGCCGTACTGGGAGGCGCGGTCGGCGCGGGCGAGCGTGCTGCTCGCCAAGAACGATCTCGCGGCAGCCGAGGTCGAGCTGCGGGCCGTCGCCACCGGCCTCGAGCGCACCGCACCGGACGGCGGCCAGCTCGGGATGACGCGCGCGTACCTCTGCGCGTTGCTCACCGAGCGCGCACAGCTGGACGATGCACGCGTCGAGTGTGCGCGCTCGGTCGCGGCGATCGCGCGCTCGCTCGGCGCTGACAGTCCCGGGCTCGTGTGGCCGCTGACGCTGAGCGGTCAGGTCGAGCTGCGCGCCGCTGCGGTGGACGCCGCGCTGGTCTTCCTCGAGCGTGCCGTCGCGCTCGCGGCCGCCGGCCAGGTCCGCGTGATCGAGACGACCATCGCGCAGGCCAACCTCGCGATCGCGTTGCGTGCCGGCAACCAGCCAGCTCGCGCCCGGGCGCTCGCCCGGAAGGTGGCGCCCGCGCTCGTCAGTCCGGACGTGGCCGAGACGCGGCGCGACTTCGTCCGTGCGTTCCCGGAGCTCGAGCGGCTCGCCTCGCCAGCGCCTGGTCGCTGACCATCACCGCTCCCTCGGCCGTCGCTACTCGAGCAGGCTGCGCAGCATCCAGGCCGTCTTCTCGTGGACCTGCATGCGCTGCGTCAGCAGATCACACGTGGGCTGATCGCTGGCGGCGTCGGCGGCCTTGAACGCCTTGCGCGCCGTGCGCGCCACCGTCTCGTGACCCTCGACGAGCCGCCGGATCATCTCGTCCGCCTTCGGGATGCTGTCATCCTCGCGGATCGTCGAGAGCTCGACGAACTGCTTGTACGTACCGGGCGCGGGGAACCCGAGCGCCCTGATCCGCTCGGCGACGAGATCCACCGCGAGGGCGAGCTCGTTGTAGTGCGTCTCGAACATCAGGTGCAGCGTCTGGAACATCGGGCCGGTGACGTTCCAGTGGAAGTTATGAGTCTTCAGATACAGCGTGTAGGTGTCGGCGAGGACGTGCGACAGCCCACCCGCGATCTCCTCGCGATGCTTGGCATCGATGCCGATATCGATCTTCATCTTTTCCATGCTCGCACCCTACTGCGAGGAGCCCGCGCCGGCGACGCCGCGCGCGCGTTCACGAGCGTGTAACGGGTGACCGGCGACGAGCATCGGCGGCGCGCGGCCGCGACGGCGGCGCGCCGCCGAATCGATCTTGCCGTCGCCGTCGGGAGTGACATGAACGCGGACCTCGAGCGGGGACGAGTGCTCGCGCGGCGCCTCGCGAGCGGTCACACCGCGATCAACGGCATGACCGCGTCGGATCCTCGGCTGCCGTTCGGCGGGCTCAAGGAGTCGGGCTACGGGCGCGAGCTGTCGCATCACGGCGTGCGCGAGCTCGTCAACGTCCACACGATGGTCGGCCACGCGGCCCGCGGGCCCGTGCCGTCCCGCCTCGATCACGTCAAATAGGTGCGCGCCGCGGCTCGCCGCCGCCGGGTTCCCACGGCTGCGCGCATCCGCCACGCCACGGTGATGCGCTCACGCACGCTCTCCGGCGCTACGAAGCCCCTCGCACCTCCAGGGGCTGGCACGCGCCGAGCAGTAGGCCTCTCCATCATGCACATTCTTTGGATGCTCATCATCGGTCTCATCGTTGGCGCCCTGGCGAAGCTCATCATGCCGGGCAAGGATCCGGGCGGCATCATCGTCACGATGCTGATCGGCGTCGCCGGTGCCTTCATCGCCGGCTTCCTCGGCCGCTCGCTGGGCTGGTACTCGTCGGGAGAGCCCGCGGGCTTCCTCGCGTCGATCGTCGGCGCCATCGTGTTGCTGGCGGGCTATCGCTTCCTGATCGCTCGCCGGTAAGGTGACGACGATGAAGCACAACATCCTGGCGGGACTTGCCACGATGCTGCTTGGTCGGTCGCGCCGCCTGCGCTGGGTTGCCCCCGCGCTTCCGCTCGCGCTCGCGGCGTACAAGCTCTACAAGCAGCATCAGGCGCAGTCGGCGAGTCAGGCTCGACCACCGACGCACCGAGCCACGGCTCGGGCATGATCCATCGATGCGGGCGTTGCGAGCGCCTCTCTTTTTAGACCCTGCAGCAGCAGATCCTCGGCACCCACGTGCCGGGGATTCTTACCGTCCGGACTCGTGCGGTCCGGATTCACCATCCCGTGCGCGCCGCGATCGCCAGCCCCGCCGCCGCCGCCGTGGACACGATCGCGAGCGCGATCCCGATGGCGCGCAGGTGGGTGGCGGGTGGCCGCCGCCACAGCACCAGCACCGACGCGACGGCGAGCGCGGCCGTGATGAAGGCGATGGG
>JALZOI010000853.1 GCA_030857245.1 Myxococcota bacterium | reverse complement strand
CGGCGAGGCCGACCTCGAAGCGGTCGCGCGCGAGCTCGCCGCCGCCGGCGGCGGCCCGCACACGGCGATCCTGTGCGACGTCGCGACCGCCGACGGCGCCGACCGCGCCATCGCCGACACCGTGCGCGAGCTCGGCGGGATCGACGTTGTCGTCGCGAACGTCGGCAAGTCGTTCGCGCGCCACGCCTCGGGCATGGACGACGACGACTTCGCGAAGTCGCTCGACGCGAACCTGTGGTCGACCGCGCGGATCGCGCAGCGCGCCGTCCCGCACCTCGCCGCGCGCGGCGGCGGTTCGATCACGATGATCGCCTCGATCTGGGGACGCGAGGCCGGCGGCGCACCGGGCTACAACGTCGCGAAGGCCGGCGTCGTGGCGCTCGCGAAGGCGCTGGCGCGCGACTACGCGGCCCAGCAGATCCGCGTGAACTCGATCGCGCCTGGCTCGATCCTGCACCCCGGCGGCGGCTGGGATCGGCGCCAGCAGGCCGACCCCGCCGGCATGGCCGCGTTCGTCGAGCGCGAGATCCCGGGTGGTCGGTTCGGGAGCGTCGAGGAGGTCGCCGACGTCGTCGCCTTCCTCGTCTCGGCGCGCGCGAGCTGGATCACCGGCGCGTGCATCCCGGTCGACGGCGGTCAGTCCCGCGCGTTCTGACCCGCGCCGCGGATCAGGGCTTCGCCGCGACGCCGGTCGGCTGGGTCGGGTCGTACTCGGCCTTGGAGACCGGCAGCCCGCGCAGCACCAGCGTGAGGACCGTGCCGGGCGCGCTGAGGTACGCCCGCGGCAGGAACAGGAAGTAGTTCTTCACGTCGTCCTCGGGCGGCGGGGCACCGTGCGCCTGCGTCGCCGGGTTCCCGGTGCACATCCGCATCTTGTCACCGGGCTGCAACACGAAGCCCGGGTCGATGATGCCGAGCAGCGACTTCTTCGCCGAGCCGCGACGGCCCACGGTCATGCCACAGCCCCGCGTGTTGAACGGTGTCTTGCCGACGTTCTCGAGGACCACCCACTCGGCGTTGAGGTGTTCCGCGTTGTCAGTCGCCTTGATCTCCACGAACCGGATCGCCATGCGGGGCGCAGGATACTCCGGCTGGTGCGAGCCGGCGACGTCTGGCGTTGCAATCCGTCGGAAAGCATCGATAATCGCCGCGATGTCGAAAGAGGTGATCCGCGTGGTAGCCGCCGTGATCGAACACGACGGTCGCTATCTGATCACGCAGCGCAACAAGAACGCGGTGCTGCCGCTGCTCTGGGAGTTTCCCGGCGGCCGCGTCGAGCCTGACGAGAGCGAGACCCTGGCGCTGCTGCGCGAGGTCAAGGGTCGGATCGGCGTCGAGGTCGTGGTCGGCACCAAGATCGGCGAGCACCTCCACGACTACACGACGTACCAGGTCCACCTGACCATGTACTCGTGCAAGCTCCAGGCGGAGGCGCGCCCGTACCCCGCCACCGTCGCCGACCTCCGCTGGGTGACCTCGCGCGAGTTCCTCGACTACGACTTTCCTCCCGCTGACGAGAAGACGATGTCGAAGTTGCTCGGCCTCGTCCGCAACTGATGCACATCCGGAGTCTGGGGCTCTCCACGGAGCTCCAGCTCGCCGCGACCCGCAGCCAGCTCACCGATCGCGGTGACTACATCGTGGTCGTCACCCCCGAGGAGCCCGGCTACTTCTTCGGCAACCTGCTCGTGCTGCCGGCGGCCCCGCAGGTCGGCGAGGTCGCGTACTGGATCCGCCGGTTCACCGACGAGATGCGCGGCGAGCCCGCGGTCCGCCACGTCGCGTTCCGCTGGGACGGCATCACCGGCGAGCTCGGTGCCCGCGACGAGCTCGTCGCCGCGGGCTTCACCCTCGAGGTCCACGCCGTGATGACCGCGCCGCAGGTCACCGCCGGCTCGATCGCGTTCGACGTCCGGCCGTTGCGTCCCGACGAGCTGCACGCGACCGGCGAGCTCGCCTATGCGATCGGCGATCAGCACGACGAGCGGTACCGCCACTTCCTGCAGCGCCGCGCGACGTGGGGACGGCAGCTCGTGACCCGTGGCATCGCGCAGTTCTGGGGCGCGTTCGACGGCGCGCAGCTCGTCGCCAGCCTCGGCCTCGTCCCGCTCGGGCGCGTCGCGCGCTACCAGGACGTCCAGACCGCGGCCTCGCACCGCAAGCAAGGCATCGCCGGTGCGCTGCTCGCCGCCGCCGCGGCCGCGGTGCGGGATGCCGGTGTCGAGACGTTCGTGATCGTCGCCGAGCCCGACAGCGACGCCGCTCGCGTCTACGCCCGCGCCGGCTTCACGACCGTCGAACGGACCGCGTCGGCGTGGCGGCAGCCGTTCGCCGGCTCGTGATCAGCGCGCGATCGTCGCGATCAAGATGGTGATCGCGAGGGCGACGCCGATCGCCCCGAGGAACACCAGGGCGAGCATCCACGCCGGTAGCGCGCGCGCGGGCGCCGACGCGGCCGCGGCCCAGTCGTGCTCGGGATACTGCTGGCCCACCGGCGACGCGAGGTCGAGCGCGCGCTGCGGATCCTGCGGCCCGCTGGCCGATCGGTTGTCGGGAGGCCGCGAGCCGCCTGACGAGCGCTGCTGGCTCGGGAACACCGACGCACCCGACGCCATCTCCGCACTCATCTGCGCGTCCATCACGGGATAGCTGGCCGGCAGGTTCACGTTCGGGCGCGGCTGCTGCGAGAGCTGGACCTGCGCCTGCGGCTGCGTCGGCCGATCGCTCGCGGGATAACCGCCGCCGATCGCGCCGCCGATCGCGCTGCCCGGCCCGCCGGCGTCGCGCGGCGGCGGCGTCTCGCCGAGATCCATCGAGCCCATCTCGAGCACCGTGGCGTCGTTCGGATCGATCGCGCTGCCCGCATCGCCACCGCGCTCCCCGGGCGCCTCGCCCGGCCCCGCGGCCGGCGGCGGGGTCTCGGGGTCGGGCTCGGCGATCATCGTCGGCAGGTTCGCCAGCGCGGGGAACTTGCTCGCTGGCAC
>JALZOI010000852.1 GCA_030857245.1 Myxococcota bacterium | reverse complement strand
ATCTCCGGGTTGCCCGGCGCGCGCACGCCCATCGAGACGTTCATCCGCTCGGGCGCGTTGGGCGGCCGCGGAGCCGGCCGGGTCGGGTCGCTACCGGGCGAGGCGGTCGACTCGCCGAGCCGGGGTCCCACGAACGTGGTGTCGTCGCGGTTGCCACGGTTGCAGGCGACCGCGGTCGTGGAGAGCGCGATGAGAGCGCCGACGATGGTCCGGGTCCGCATGATCGTCATGGCGGAGACGGTGTGCGAGCGGCGTGCCGCATTCACCCGCGCCTCGACCCGCGACCATCGCGGGCCGCGCGCGTGGCCGTGCGCTCGCGCGCGCTGTGCGCATGACGTGAGGACGATCGAAGCCGCGCCCCATGCTCGCGTTCGCTTGCTAGGAACGATCACAGTGGCGCAGGAGGCAAGATGCTGAAGAAGATCATCGCAGCGGTCGGCGTGACCCTGGTGTTGATCGTCGGCCCGGCGAGCGGCGGCGCCGATCAGGCCGATCGCGCCGAGCGCCGCGCCCGCGCGGCCCGCGAGCTGACGCCCGAGCTCGTGGGGTTGCTCGCCGAGCTCGGCGTGCCCCTGGTCTCGCCCCGCGATCAATGAAAGTCGCGGCTGCCGACGTCGATCACCGGCCGCGAGAGCTCGGGCACCCAGACCCGCTCCGCGATCAGGTGGACGATGCCCTCCGACACCTGCAGCCGCCCGGTGACCCCGAGCAGCGACGTGGTCTTGATGACGTGCGCGTACTCCGCGAACACCTGCTGCCAGACCACGAGGTTGACGAACCCGGTCTCGTCCTCGAGCGTCATGAACACGACGCCCGCCGCGGTCCCCGGCTGCTGCCGGCAGATCACGATGCCGACGTACTCGAGCCGCTGGCCATCGCGGCCGCGTGACACGCCGCGCGCATCGGGCCAGTGCCGTGCGCGAAGCTCGGCCCGCAGCGGCGCGAGCGGATGGCCGCGCGTCGAGTGATCGCTCGCCGAGTAGTCCCAGAAGATCTCGTCGAGCTTCGTGAGCTGCGCGAGCTCGACCTGGCCGGTGCCCTCGCCGACCGGCAGCGTGTCGTGCTGGCGCGCGATCCAGCCGTGGACCTGCCACAGCGCATCGCGCCGGCTGCCTTGATCGGGCACGAGCGAGCCGAACGCGCCGGCCTCGGCGAGCTGCGTGTGCGCGCGGCTCGCCACGCCGGTTCGCCGTACGAAGTCCTCGATCGACGCGAACGGCTGGGCGCGCCGCGCGTCGAGCAGGCGCCCGCCGTCGGCGAGCTGCAGGCCCTTGGTCCAGCGCAGGCCCATCCGCACCGCGAACTGGAAGTCGTCATCGACGTCCTCGAGCGTGCAGTCCCACGCGCTGTGCGTGACGTCGATCGGCCGGATCTCGAGCCCGTGGCGCTGCGCATCCCCGACGATCGTCGCCGGCGAGTAGAACCCCATCGGCTGCGCGTTGAGCAGCGAGCACGTGAACTCCGCGAGGTAGTGCTTGCGCATCCAGCACGTCGCGTACGCGATCAGCGCGAAGCTCGCGGCGTGCGAGTTGTGGACGACGAAGTCGTTCGCGAGGAAGTTGTGGTTGCCGTCGATCTCGAGATCGTACGTCTCCTGGATCCCGCGCGGCTCGATGGAGGCGATCTCCGCCCACTCGGCGCGCCGGTCGCTGGCCGCCGCGACCGCCACCTCGCCGCCGACGCGCAGCTCGCCGAGCTTGGTCCAGCCCGCCCGCGAGCCGTGCTTCGCGAAGAACGGGTGCTCGGCGGTCGCCTCGATCTCGCGACCGCCCATCGTCCGCAACCGGAACACCGGCTTGCGGCCGCTCGCCTTGGCGGCGATCACGTGACGCGGCTCGATCTGCAGATCGGCGCCGCACGTCAGCGTCATCCGCAGCGGATGCCGCCCCCGCACGACCTCCTCGATCGTGACCCAGCGGCCGGTGTCGGCGTCGATCACCCGGGTCGATCCCACGACGCACTCGGGGAAGCCGTACTCGCCGAACCCGCGGATCTGCTCGAACACGCGCTCGCCGAACTCGCGCGCGATGCCCTTCTGCTCCATCGCGCTGACGAGGCGCTCGCGGTGCTTCTCGATGCGGCCGGAGCGCCGCCACGCGGCCATGTCGCGGCGCAGCCCATCGGCCTCGCCGGGCGTGTAGTCGGCGGCGACCACCGCGAGCCGCATCACCTGCTCCTGGAACAGCGGGACCCCCAGCGTCTTCGCGAGCACGGGCTCGAGGCACGGGTGCGGATACTCGACCTTCTCGAGGCCGCGCCGCCTCCGCAGGTAGGGATGCACCATGCCGCCCGAGATCGGGCCCGGCCGCACGAGCGAGACCTCGACGACGAGATCGTAGAACGTGCGCGGGCGCAGCCGCGGCAACATCGACATCTGCGCGCGGCTCTCGATCTGGAACGTGCCGACGGTGTCGGCGGTGCAGATCATGTCGTAGGTCTCGGGATCCTCGGCCGGGATCGTCGCCATCGTGAGCTCGATGCCGCGATGCTGGCGCAGCAGATCGAAGCCGAGGTGGAGCTGGTGGAGCGCGCCGAGCGCGAGCAGGTCGACCTTGAACAGCGCGAGATCCTCGAGGTCGTCCTTGTCCCACTGGATGACCGTGCGGCCCGGCATCGCCGCGTTCTCGATCGGCACGATGTCGTGGACCGGCTCGTGGCCGAGCAGGAAGCCGCCCGGGTGGATCGAGATGTGGCGCGGGAACTCGAGGATCTCGTCGGCGAGCCGCGTCAGGTGCTCGAGTGCGCGAGGGCTGCTGCTTCCTGTCGACGCGTCGTGGAGGCCAGCGCGCGCGAGGGCCTCGGGCTCGACGAGGCCGTACATCGACAGGTGCTTCGCGGCGCGATCGAGCGCGGTCTCGGGGATGCCGAGCGCCTTGCCGACGTCGCGCACCGCGGAGCGCGGCCGGTAGCGCACGACGTTGCAGACCATCGCGGCGTGGTCGCGGCCATAGACAGTGTAGACGTGCTGGATCACCTCCTCGCGG
>JALZOI010000851.1 GCA_030857245.1 Myxococcota bacterium | reverse complement strand
GCTCGAGATCGCGGCCGCCCGCGACGATGTCGACGCGCACGTCGCCCTCGCCCGCCTCGCGTTGCCGATCGATCCTGCGCGGGCGGGGACCTGCGCGCTCGCCGCGTTGCGCGTCGATCCGCACCATGCGCGGGCGCGGCAGCTGCTGACGGACGCCCGGGCGGCGACGATCGGGACGCCGAGCGACGAGATCGCGGACCTCGCTCGGTTCGTCGAGAAGATCGTCGAGAGCCGACGCGAGCTCGGGCACCTCGTCGGTGAGGTGGCCCGGGCCGCCGCGAACCTCGACCAGCCACTGCTCGTCACCGTGATGGGCGAGTTCTCGAGCGGCAAGTCGTCGTTCGTCAACGCGTTCATCGGCGCGGACGTCGCGCCGACCGGGATCACGCCGACGACCGCCACGATCAACGTGGTGCGCTACGGCCGCGAGCGCGGCGGCCGGATCCTCACCTCCGACGGCACGACGCTCGAGCTCGGCTGGGACGCGCTGATGACGCACCTCCGGGCCCTGACGCCAGCGGCCGCGCGGGCGGTCGATCGCGTCGAGATCCTCGTGCCGCTGCCGCAGCTCGAGAAGATCAACATCGTCGACACCCCGGGCCTCAACTCGATCCAGCCCGAGCACGAGGCGACCGCGCGTGCGTTCATCGGCAAGGCGGACGCCGTCGTCTGGGTGTTCACCGCGTCGCAGGGAGGCAAGGCCAGCGAGAAGGCCGCGCTCGGTGCGATCCGCGACGAGGGCAAGCGCGTGCTCGGCGTGCTCAACAAGGCCGACCAGCTGTCCGCCGCGGATACCGAGGAGGTCGTCACCTTCATCACGGCCGAGCTCGGCGGGCTCGTCGAGGCGATCGTCCCGTTCTCGGCGCGCCGCGCGCTCGACTGGAAGAAGCAGGAAGCCCCCGGCGCCGCCGCCGTCACGGCGGGCGGCCCCGGAGCCCGCGCCGACGGCAACTGGGCCTCGCTCGCCGGTGAGCTCGAGGAGCGGTTCTTTCAGCAGGCGCGCCAGCTCAAGCGCGATGCCTGCGCACGCACGCTCCGCCTGGTGATCGCCGAGGCGCAGGGCTCGATCGATGCGCTGCGCCAGCACGCGAACGAAGCCGCGACCGCGGCGCGCGCAGGACGCGACGAGCTGACCGACTCGGCTCGCACGTTCGTGGCCGAGGCGGTGCTCACCGAACGCAAGGCGCTCTCCGATCTCACCACGTCGCTGTACCGGCGCGCCGCACGCGAGGTGCTCGATCTCGTGCGGCCGCGCCGGCTGCCGTTCTCGTCGCACAGCGCGACGGTCGCCGATCGCGACTACCTGATCGCGCTCCTGCAGTCCGGCTTCGAGACCGGCATCGAGGCGGGCCGCCGCCGCGTCGCCGCGGATCTCCTCGAGCGGAGCCGGGCGGCCGAGACCGCGGCCCGGACGCTGTCGACCGCGCTCGGGGTCGATGTCGTCGGCGACCTGCAGCGCACCGCCGATGACCGCATCGGCCTCGCGCTGTCACGCGTGTTCGATCGCGCGCGCGCGTATCTGCGCGGTTATCTCGAAGGCGGGTACGTCGAGACGTTCTTCAAGAACGACGTGCCGCGGCTCGAGCTCGCGGAGGACGCCGTGTATCACGCGCTCGTGCGAGCCGCGCCAGATCTGGATCGCGAGCTCGGGGAGCCGCTGTCGAGGGCGGCGACCGATGCACTGACGGCGCTGGCGCGGCGGCTCGAGCACTGGGGGGCCGTGGTCGACGTGCAGGCGTTCGACCTCGAGGTCGGGGTCGGCCGCGCGCTGGAGATCGCAGCGACGCGCGTCTGAGCGACGTGAGGTCGGGGTGGTGAGCCCAGGGACGACAGGGTTGTTCGTGATGCGGTAGTGTTGGCGCGTGGCGAAGCGTCCGAGCAAGCTCCCGAGCGGTACCGCACCGGGCATCGCGAGGGGGACGCTACCCGGGGTCGCGGTGGGAGTGGCGGTGCCGAAGCGGCAGATCATCCCGAACCGGTTGACGCTCGGGATCGACGAGGCCGGACGTGGGCCCTCGATCGGACCGATGGTGATGGCGGCCGTGGCGCTCGATTCGAGAGCAGCGGCGTGGCTGACGCGCGCGGGACTGGCGGACTCGAAGACGTATGGCGCCGGCGAGGAGGGCCACGCGATCCGCTGCGGGCTGGAGCAGCAGATCCGGGCGCGAGCGACGTTCGTGGTGTCGATCGAGGTCGAGCACACGGAGATCGACGAGCGGGTGTCGCGCGGCGAGCTCAACGTGCTCGAGCGCGAGCTGGCAGCGAAGATGATCGAGCAGGCGCAGGCGCACCTGACGACGCGCGAGCTGTCCCTCGACAAGATCATCGCTGACGGCAAGCGGATGTTCGCGCCGCTGTGCCAGCGCTTCGAGGGCTTCGAGTCGCACGATCGCGCCGAGGAGAAGCACGCCGCGGTCGCCGCCGCTTCCGTCGTCGCCAAGGTGATCCGCGACCAGCGCTTCAACCGGATCCGCGCGCGCTACGAGACCGAGCTCGGGCCGATCGGCGGCGGCGGCTACGCGAACGCCGCGACCCGCAAGTGGGTGCGCGCGTACGTCGAGCGCTACGGCCGGCTCCCCGACGAGGCGCGGCTGTCGTGGCCCTACCCGTTCGTGATCGATCTGATCGGCGACGTGCAGCTCAAGGGCCCGCAGACCGCGCTGTTCTCGTGAGCGGGGCGCCGCTCAGAGGCAGCGGGTGACCGCGGCGTTGCGCTGCAGCCGACCCTGGTAGAACGCTTCGTCCTGCTTGCGGATCCGCGTGACCGCCAGCCGGACGGCGGCACAGTCTCCACGCCGCGCGGCACTCTCGGCTTGCTTCGCGAGCTGCTCGAGCGGCACGCCTGCGGGCCGCGAGTCCTCCACGACCATCGCATCCTCGGCCGTCGCGGTCGGCGCGGCGACGGCACCGGGACGCATCGGGGAGGCCGGGACCGCCGCCGGAGCGCTCGACGCACTGTCGGCCTCGGGGCCGCGGTCGAAGGC
>JALZOI010000850.1 GCA_030857245.1 Myxococcota bacterium | reverse complement strand
CTGCTGCGGCGGGCGGCCCCGATCGTCGGGACGCGAGCGGCGATCCGGCCCGCGGGTCGCGCGCGGCGGGGGCGGTGGCGGCGGCACGAACTGCGGCGTGAGATCGCGGCTGACGTACGCCCGCCAGATCGCGCGGCCATCGGCGGTGTGGACCGCGAGCGACGGATCGAAGCCCGCGAAGAACTGGACCACGTTGTCGAAGTCGCGCAGGAAGTAGTACTCGGCGCGCGTGTTGTGGACCGCGGAGATCACCTGCGGGAAGTCGATGATGGTCGGCCCGTCGGCGGCGGCGAGGATGTTGTAGGGCGACAGATCGCCGTGGATCAGATCGCAGCACAGCATCGAGATGATCTGCGCGCAGAGGTCGGCGTACATGCCGAGCGCGGCCTCGCGCTCGATCGTGATCTCGATCAGCCGCGGCGCGGGCCGCCCGTCGGCGTCGCGCACGAGATCCATGAGCAGCACGCCCTCGTAGAACAGCCGCGGGGTCGGCACGCGGACGCCGGTGTCGACCAGCTTGTAGAGCGCGTCGGCCTCGGCGGACTTCCACTCCTGCTCGGCGGCATCGCGCCCGAACTTGCCGCCGCTGTCCATCGCGCGCTGGGTCCGGCTGTTGCGGACCTTGCGGCCTTCCTTGTAGCCGGTGTTGTTCTTGAAGCTGCGGGTCGCGCGGTCCTTGTAGACCTTCGCCGCCATCACCTCGTCGCCACGCCGGACGAGCGAGATGCTCGCTTCCTTGCCGCTCTTCAGCCGGCCCACCACCTCGTCGATGATGCCGTCCGCGATCAATACATCCAGCTGGTCAGACATCGGCGAGAGCCGACCCACCCTACCACCGCCGCGCGGATGGGCACAGCGCGCGAGCCGCCCAGGAGGTCTCGCCGTTCGCGAATGGACATCGGTTCCGGCGCGTTGTACGCGTGCCGTCCGAGGAGCCCCATGCCCGCTCGTCTCGTCTTTTCCGCGTTCATCGTCTGCAGCCTCGCCGTGCCCGCGTCCGCCCAGCGCACGCCCGCGAAGGATCCCTGCGTCCATCGCGACCGCAACGAGTCCTCTCGCTTCCTGCGCGAGGCCGCGCTCGATGCGCGTGCGCTGACGTACTGCACCGGCAATGACTGCTGGTCCTATGACCTGAAGAGCGCGGTGACGTCGATCCCGACCGCGAAGCGGATCGCACTCGACGCGAGCCCTGCAGCGCTGCCGACGAGCGATCCCCGCGCGACGGTGTCCGACGGCAACGTGACGTTCTGCCCGACGAAGGACGCGTGCAAGACGTTCGGTTACAAGTTCAAGTTCCCGGCAGCCGACACGGTGATCGGCACGCTGAACGCCGAGGGCACCCTCGGCGCGATCACGTATGCCGGCAACCCGATGGAGAGGAACCAGCCGAGCTACGTGCTCGTGTTCGATCTCGACAAGGGCAAGCAGATCAAGCAGTACAAGGGCAACGAGGTGCTCCTGTTCAGGAGCTCGTTCGCCGTCGACAGGACGATCTACAAGCGTAACGGCGGCAAGCTCGGCACGCTCGCGGTCGCCGATCACGCGATGCCAAGGGTCGCGATTCCCGCGACCGAGCTCGTGGCCTTCGTCGATACCAAGGGCAGCTTGATCCTGCAGGACGTCGCCAAGGGCCCGGCCAAGGCGAAGCTCAAGACCGGGCTCGCCGACATCACCTGGAGCTCGAAGCTACTCGTCAGCCCGGACGGCAAGCTCCTCCATCTGGTGCTCGATAATCCGTACGAAGGCGAGGTGCTGACCTTCGATATCGCCGCCAGGAAGCTGCTCGGCCGCGCGGCGCCGGCCACGTGCGCACCGGGTACGTGGCGCTGACGACCGAGCGACCAGCTGCGTAGCCCCGCGTCGCCGCCCGCCGCGACCGGGGGACCTACGACGCTCACGGCGTGATCGTGACCTCGAGGTCGAAAGCGAATGCGCGGCCACTCGCCGTCACATCGACCGTGACGCGCGCCGGCGTCGCGCAGCCGGGGTCGGGATCGAACGAGACGTCGCTTTCGATCCGCTCGCCCGGATCGATCGTTACGGTTCGGGATCCGCTCGCGTGGAGGCACGCGGGCCCGCCGAGCTTGGCCTCGGTACGGGCCGTCGAACCGCCGGTGTTGCGGAGGATCAAGCGTGCCGACGTGTACCGGTTCGACGGCACGCTGAACATCGTGGCCGGTACGGAGTCGCCCCGGACGATGCCGTCCATCTCGATCTGTGGCGGCCCGGAGTCAGCGTGCGAACGGCAGGCACCATGGGGCACGTCGCACCACGCGTCGGACGGGCACTCGTCGTCGCTGGTGCACGCGATCGCGAGCTCCTCGAGGTCCCTGGCCGCGCAGCCCCCGGCGAGGAGCGCGAGCACCGCGAGGCGGGCCGGGCTCATCGCGCCTCCAGGGCGGGCAGCTCGGCGGGTGAGGTCGGCCGGTGGTGCGGGATCCCCGACGCGCCATACAGCAGGCCGCCGAGCGTGATCACGGGGGCCGCGATCAGCAGGGTGGTCCCCGCGACGTCGTAGAGATCGCGGCGCGCGAGGACGCGGTCGACCTCGTCACCAGGCCGTGGCTGCATCGCCAGCTCGTCCTGGAGCTTGCCGACCCGGTGGTGGAGGTAGGCGCCGACGCCGAACGCGACGATGCCGGCGACGATCGACATCCGCGCGGTGAACAGCCGGCGGTTGGTGCTGAGCCGGTGATCGAGCTCCTCCGCGCGCGCCAGCCGCGGGTCGGCCCGCCGAGCGCGGCGTGCGAGGTAGAGCGCCTCGCCGGGTCGACTCGCCTCATCCCGTTCGGCCCACGCGGTGAGCACGGCTGCGAGCTGCGGATCGCGCGCCTCGCCGCCGAGCGTCCAGCGCGCATCGAAGGCACGCGCCGCCACGCCGAGATCGCCGGCGCTCCGCGCGCGCACGCCGACCTGCCCGAGGATGGCGATCGCCCGCGGCGTCACGCGATCGCGCTGGGCGCGTGAGAACGGATCGTCGCTCTCGTACAC
>JALZOI010000849.1 GCA_030857245.1 Myxococcota bacterium | reverse complement strand
GCCGGCGCGGCGTCCGGATCGGGCCCGGTCTCCTCGCTCGCGTCGAACAGCACCTGCAGCCCGAGGCAGATCCCGAGGTACGGCCGGCCGCTCGCGATCGCCTCGCGGAGCGCGTCGCCGAGGCCGCGTTCGACGAGCCCCGCCATGAACACCTCGAACGCGCCCTGGCCGGGCACGACGATCTTGTCGGCGCGGCGCACGACATCGGGATCGCGCGTGACGGTGACGTCACCGCCGACCTTCACGAGGGCGCGCTCGACCGAGCGCAGGTTGCCGGAGCAGACGTCGACGATCGCGATCACGTATGGAGCGTACCCTTGGTCGATGGCACTGCCCCGCCGAGCCGCGGGTCGATCTGGCTGGCGGCGTCGCAGGCGCGCGCGAAGGCCTTGAAGATGCACTCGATCATGTGGTGCGCGTTGCCACCGTGGTGCACCAGCACGTGGAGGTTGCACTGGGCGCGCGTCGAGAACGCCGCGAAGAACTCCTTCGCGAGCTCGCAATCGAAGTCGCCGATCCACTTGCCCTCGAGCCCGGTCACCGTCCACACGAACGCCGGGCGGCCGCAGAAGTCGACCGCGACGGTGACCAGCACCTCGTCCATCGGCAGGGTCGCCGCGCCATAGCGGACGATGCCGGCCCGATCCCCGAGCGCCTGCTCGAAGGCGGTCCCGAGCGTCAGCCCGACATCCTCGACGGTGTGGTGGGCATCGATCTCGATGTCACCGGCCGCCCGCAGCGTCAGATCGAACACGCCGTGGCGCGCGAACGCGTCGAGCATGTGCGTGAAGAACGGCACCGGCGTCTCGATGGTCCGCGTGCCGGAACCATCCAGTCCAAGCTCGACCCGGATCTGGGTCTCCTTGGTGTTTCGCTCGACCGAGGCGGTGCGCGCCACGTCTCCTTGTATCAGCTAGGTTGCGATCGTACAAACGAAGCATGGTTCGCCATCCTTTGATGATCGCTTGTCTTCTGGTGACGGTCGGGTGTGGAGGCGGGGGCAAGAAGCAGCCTGCCGTCGAGCAGCCCGTGGTGAAGGCGGAGAAGCCCGCTCCCCGGCGCGAGACCGAGGAGGATCGCGAGGCGAAGCGACAGCAGGCCGCGACTGCGATGATCCCGGAGGACAGCACCTGCCTCCCGCTCGAGCTCAAGGAGGCCGACGCGCCGCGCCTCGAGCTCGCTGCGATCGGCCCTGACGCCGTGATCTGCGCGATCGATACCGACGATTCGCGGCTGCTCGGCGCGATCGGTTGCTGGAAGGTCGACCTCGCCTCGGGCGAGCTCGCCTACCACAAGCGCGAGCCCCTCCCGGGCCGCGGCGTCACCGTCAAGCTCGACGACGGCTGCGCCCGCGGCTTCTGCGTCCCCAAGGCGAAGGAGGCCGACGTCGCGCAGCTCACGACCAGCCCCGACGGCTCGATGACCGCCGTCCTCGTCGGTGACACGGTCCACGTCTTCAGCGCGGACAAGGAGCACGCGAGCGAGTTCTCGATCCGTGGCGATCAGGGCGTGACCGGCAAGCCGCATCGGTTGTACTGGGTCGGCGGGTCGATCCTCGTCGAGGGCGAGGGCGAGAGCGGCACGAATGTGTGGGTCTTCAAGGCCGCTGACGGCAACGCAGTCGGTGCGATCGAGGGGATGGGCAAGGACGCCAGGCCGCTCGCGACCGACACCGGCTCGTTCTCGGTGCTCGACAAGACGCGCGTCGCGATCGCCGAGCAGGGCTTCTCGACGGTCACGACCTACGAGGTCGACACCGGGAAGCGCGCGAAGCTCGTGCGCAAGCTCGCCAAGTCGCCGTGCAAGCCCGCCGAGGCCGACGCGTTCTGGAAAGGCGCCGAGGGCGCCGGCGCGAAGTGCAAGGACCACATGGCGAAGAACTTCGGCCACCTCCGCGGGGCCGATGCCGTGTCGGGCAGCAAGAACCTGCTCGTCCTGCTGCGCGGGCGGCGGCTCGGCGAGCTCGCGGTGCTCGACGCCAAGTCGCTCGCCGAGAAGAAGTCGATCCGGCTGCCGTGGTGCGAGGTCGGGGGCGCGGCGGATGACGCCGACGGCGCGGCGGATGACGCACCGGTCGAGAAGAAGTCGAGCAAGGCGCGTAAGGCGACGCCGGCGGACGACGGCGGCGAGTAGCGCGAGCGGATGCCCGCGTCAGGACGCGTCACGCGCCAGCGGGGGCGCACGCGTCAGCAGGGGGCGGGGAGGACGCGCAACACGCCAGCGGGCGCGACGCGTCAGCGGCGGGGGAGGGCGGCGAGCCGGTCCCGGGAGGCGGCGACGTCTTGCTGGGCGATGCCGCCGACGAGGTCGAGGGTGGCGCTCTGTTCGACGCCGGTGGCGGCGTCGCGGGCGCGGACCTGGAGGATGCCGGAGGCGTCGAGGGTGAAGGTCACCTCGATCGAGGTCTCGCCGCGCGCGCGCCGCGGCAGGTTCTTGAGGACGAGCTCGCCGATCACGGTGTTGGCGTCGAGGCGGCGCGACTCCCCCTGGCAGACGACGATGCGGACCTGATCCTGGCCGTCGCGCGAGGTGGTGAAGAGCTTCTGGATCTCCGCGGGGAGGCGCGAGTTGCGGCGGAGCAGCTCCTCGCAGAATCCCGCGACGGTGGCGATCCCGAGGCCGCGGGGGGTGACGTCGAGGATGATCAGCGCTGCGCGCGGCGTGACCGCGACGCCGGGGCCGGTGATCGGGATGCTCTGCGGCTGGAAGCCCTGCGAGGTGCCGGCCGCGGCGGCCGCGGCGCCGGCGCCGGCGGCGGGGGGGCTCGTTGGTGGCGTGATCAGGGTGCGCGCATGCGGCGCCGCGACGGGGACCGGCGGCACCATGCGGGGGAGCGTCGACGCGGGCGTGGTGAGCGCGCCGAGGCTCGGGTGCGTGGTCGCGCCGTCGGCGAAGCCCTGATCGCCGGGGAGCGCGAGCTCGGCGAAGGTGTTCGTGGCGGTCTCCTCGTCGCCGAGGCTGTCCTCGTCCGTGAACGGCGGCGGGGGCGGCGG
>JALZOI010000848.1 GCA_030857245.1 Myxococcota bacterium | reverse complement strand
GGCGGGCGCGGCGGCAGCGGGATCGACGACGTGCGCCCGGCGAGCGGTGGAGGCGGCGGGATCGGGCGCGGGATCGGGATGGTCTGCGCGTGCTCGTCGATGGTCGGCCGCGCGGTCCGCGGGAACGGGCCTGCCATCGTCTCGACCGGGACCGGCGCACGAGCAGCAGCGGAGCCGGGCATCACCGGGATCTGGCGCGAGACCTGCGAGGGTGCCGGGGTGCGGATCACCGGCATCGGGACCGCCGGCGTGGTGGTGCGCGTCGGGACGCCGGGCGCCGCGACCGGCACGGGCTGCGCGACCACGGGTACGGGCTTCACCGCCACGGGCTTCGCGGCCGCAGGCGCCTCGTCCATCGTCACGGACGCGAAGAAGGCATCGAGATCGAAGTCGTCGTCGGCCTCGAGGAGGTGCGCACCACTCGCGGTCTTCTGCGGGCGCGCGGGCAGCGGGACGGGCGCGGGCTCGTCGGGGAACTCGTCGGGGCCGGCGGTCGCGGCGTCGCGACGCTGGGCCTGCGCGATCGCGAGCTCGCGGTCCCGCTTGACCTGCTCGCGCATCCGCTTGGGCATCGCCGCGAGGATCTCCTCGGGAATCTCCTCACCTGTCATCGCCGCCTGGCGCGAGATCTTCGAGAGGTTGCGGAGGTACGTGCCGCTCTCGATCTGCTTCAGCGTCCGCCGCCAGTAGCTGTTGTACGACCCGAACTTCTGCTGGAGCGTCGCGAACCGGTAGCGCAGCGCCGTGTTGCGGATCGACATCTGCGTGAGATCACGCAGCTTGCGCTCGACGTCGCTGTGGAGGTGCGTCGGCGGCTGCTTCTGCATGCCGAGGAAGTACTGCTCGTACAGCACCTTCACGCGATCGAGCGTCTTGTCGAGGAGCTCGAGGAGCTCCTCGATGACCTCGGCCTTCTCCGGCTCATGTTGAGCGGACTTCGACGCCACGTCCCGGCAGGATAGCAGTTTCTGCTATAGGGTCGGCGGTCGGATTTCGGTTCTCCGCTGCCTCCGTGTCGGTCGTCTATTTTCTCCTCCTCGTCGGCGTGCTCGTGGTCATCCACGAGCTCGGGCACTTCGTCGCGGCCAAGCTGCTCGATGTCAAGGTCCTGCGGTTCTCGATCGGCTACGGGCGGCCCCTCGTGCGCATCACCCTCCGCGAGACCGAGTACCAGATCGCGGCGTTCCCGGTCGGCGGGTACGTCCGCATCCTCGGCGTCGAGGGCCCCGCCGACGAGACCGGTCACCGCTCCGACGTCGGGCGCAGCTTCGGCAGCCGCCCGCTGTGGCAGCGCCTGATCATCGTGTTCGCCGGCCCAGCCGCGAACCTCGTGCTGCCGGTCATCATCTACTTCGTGTTCTTCGCGGGACATACGCTGCTGCCCGCCGCCGTGATCGGCGACGTGCTCGAGGGAGGCGCGGCCGCGCGCGCCGGACTCGAGCCCGGCGACCGCGTGCTCGAGATCGACGGCGCGGCGCTGCGCTACTGGGAGGAGATCGAGGACGCCGTCCGCTCGGCGCCGGGCAAGGAGCTCCACCTCCGGATCTCGCGCAACGGCAAGCTGTTCGAGCGCTACCTGACGCCCCTCGAGGAGACCGTGCGCAGCCGCGATGGCCGCGTGGCCGTGCAGGGCCGGGTCGGCATCACGCATCCGCCGTTCGTGCCGCTCGTCGGCGTGATCGACGGCCAGTCGCCCGCGGCCGAGTCGGGGCTTCGCACCGGTGACCTCATCATCAGCATCGATGGCCAGCCGGTGCGCAACTGGAGCGACGTCAAGCACGCGCTCGGTCGCTTCGTGCGGCGCACCAGCATCGTCTACTTCCGCGGCACCGAGATCCCGGGCGTGCCGCAGGTCCAGCTGCTCGCCGCGGGCTTCGCCGATCTCGTCCCCGAGACCCAGATCGACGCGGTGCTCAAGCGCCAGACGTACACCGGCCTCGAGCACGCCGAGATGTTCGTCGCCCAGGTCGATCCGGGGTCGCCCGCCGACAGCGCCGGCCTGCGGCCCGGCGATCTGATCGTCGCGCTCGACGACAAGCCGGTGATCCACTGGCTCGACCTCGACCAGCGGCTGCAGGCCGAGCCGAACCGGACCTTCAAGATGACGTGGAAGCGCGCGGTCGCGAGCAAGACCGAGACGCTGCACGCCGAGCTCACGCAGGTCTGGCGCAAGCAACTCGACGACTACGAGCACACGGTCTCGCGGCTCGTGTTCGGCGCGCGCAACGACGTCGATCGCGGGCGCGGCGCGATGGTCGCGATCGACGGCCGCTTCGGCTATGCGCTCGAGAAGGCGCTCGGGCGCACCGGCGAGACGATCTCGACGATGGCGAGCGGCTTCACCCAGATCCTCGCGGGCGATGCGCCCGGCGAGGCCCTCGGCGGCCCGTTGATGATGTACCGGGTCGCGTCGGTCTCCGGCAACCAGGGCTGGGACAGCTTCCTGCTGATGCTCGCGCTGATCAGCGTCAACCTCGGCCTCATCAACCTGCTGCCGGTACCGATGCTCGATGGCGGCCAGGTGCTGGTGTTCGCGATCGAGGGCGCGCAGCGCCGGCCGCTCACGGCGCGGACCCGCGAGCGCGTGCAGCTCGTCGGGCTCATCATCGTCGGCCTGATCACCATCCTCGCGCTCCGCAACGACGTCATGCGGTTCTTCTTCCAGTGAGCCCGTCGTGATCGTCCTCGGGCTCGACACCGCCACGCTGACCGCGGGGATCGCCGTGATCGACGACGCCCGCGTGCTCGCGCAGGCGACCCACGGGCCCGCGCCGTCGGAGCACACCACCGGGCGGACGTCCGACTTGCTGGTGACCGTCGATGCCGTGTGCCGCAGCGCCGGGATCGGGCCGCTCGAGCTCGACGCGATCGCGATCGGCGCGGGACCGGGTTCGTTCACCGGGCTGCGGATCGGGATGGCGACCGCGAAGGGCATCGCGTTCGCGGCGCGGCGTCCGCTGTGGGCGGTGTCCTCGCTCGCGGCGCTGGCGCACGA
>JALZOI010000233.1 GCA_030857245.1 Myxococcota bacterium | reverse complement strand
CGCCCGGATGGCGCGCAGCTACTACTTCCCCGACATCGCGCTCGTCGGCAGCGCGGTGATCGCGCGCGCCCAGGGGGCCGACGATCCACCGAGCGCGTATGCGAACGACCCGTACAACCGCACCGGCGCCGGGGTCGTGCTCGCGCTGCAGTGGCAGCTCGAGCCGTGGACCGTGAAGGCGCGCGTCGACCGCGCCCGCGGCGAGGCGCTGAAGGCGCGAGCCCAGAGCGAGCTGGCGACCGCGGGGGCCACGTTCGACGCGGAGACCGCGCTGTCGGAGGCGACCACGGCCCGCGCCAAGGTGGCCGCGGCGGACGAGGGCGTGAAGGCCGCTCGGACCTGGCTCGCGTCGGTGCTGCAGGCGGAGGCGATCGGCGCGGCCGAGCCCAAGGATCTCGCGGATGCCTACATCGCGTGGTTCCAGATGCGTGCGCGGTGGGCCCAGGCCGTCTTTCAATGGAACGTCGCCGTGGTACGCCTCGGGCGCGCCACCGGTGAATTCCACGCCGGCGGCAACCGTCCCTGAGGAGCCCATGGTCCGTAACATCCTCTTTGTTCTGATCTCGTCGCTCGTGGTGCCCGGTGTTGCTCTCGCGCAGCCGAAGGCACCGACCACCGCGCCGGCCACCGCGCCGGCCGCTGCCAAGGCCGGGCCCGGCACGACCGCCGTCAAGCAGGCGAACACGACGATCTCGGCCCTGCTCAAGCAGAAGGCGGCGCCGGGCTCCAAGGAAGAGAAGGAGCTCGCGGCCAAGGTCACCACGAGCGTCCGCGGCTTCCTCGACATCGACCAGCTCGGCAAGCGCGCGATGGTCGACCAGTGGAGCAAGCTCTCGAAGGACCAGCAGCAGCAGTTCCTCGCGCTGCTCCGCGACCTGATCGAGACCCACTACGTGCGCGGCCTGCGCGCGAACCTCCAGTACACCGTCGACTACGCCGGCGAGACCACCGCCAAGGACGGCAACGTCCTCGTCACGACCAAGGTCAACACGCAGCGCCGCGGCCGCCCGTTCTCGATCGACGTCCAGTACCTCCTCGTCAAGGACGGCGACAAGCTGCGCGCCTTCGACGTCATCACCGATGGCGTCGGCCTCGTCGAGAACTACCGCACGATGTTCAACAAGGTCATCACCAAGGACGGCTTCGCCGGCCTCATGGACCGGATGAAGAAGAAGCAGGCCGAGGCCGCGGCGCCCGCCAAGACCTGAGCCCGCCCGTCGACCGTCGCAACCTGACCGACACCTCACGCCGCCGCCGGACGCGGTGCCCGTCCGCGGCATATAGTCGCCGCGATGTCGTTGCACCCCCCGCACCGCGAACACGCTGCCGCCTGGCTCGACGAGGATCCCGATCCGGTCACCGCGAAGGAGCTGCGCGAGCTGCTCGCCGCGGGTGATGGCGGCGATGCCGGCGCCCTCCGCGAGCTGACCGAGCGCTTCACCGGGACGCTCGAGTTCGGCACGGCCGGGCTCCGCGGCATCCTCGGCGCCGGTCCGCAGCGCATGAACCGCGTGCTCGTGCGCAAGGTGTCCGCCGGCCTCGCCGCGTACCTGCTCGCGAACGTGCCCGAGGCGAAGCGCCTGGGCGTGGTCATCGGTCACGACGCCCGTCGCAACTCGCGCGTGTTCTCCGAGGACACCGCTCGCGTGCTCGGCGGCGCCGGCATCAAGGTCTTCCTCGCCCACCGGCCCTGGCCGACGCCGACGACGGCGTGGGCCGTCACGCACAAGCGCGCGTGTGCTGGCGTCATGGTGACCGCGAGCCACAACCCGCCCGCCTACAACGGCTACAAGGTGTACTGGGGCAACGGCGCGCAGATCATCCCGCCGCACGACACCGGCATCGCTGCCGCGATCGCCGGCATCGGTCGCAGCGATCAGCTCGCGATGCCCGAGCTCGAGGAGCTGCGGCGCACCGGCGTCGTGATCGATCTCGACGAGTCCCTGCACGACGAGTACCTCGACAACGTGATCGCGCTGCGCGCGTCGCCCGACGTCAGTGGCACCGCCCTCGTGATCGCCTACACGCCGCTGCACGGCGTCGGCGCGCTCTCGGTCGAGGGCGCGCTCGCCCGCGCGGGCTTCCCGCAGTGCCACACCGAGCCCTCGCAGCGCGAGCCCGACCCCGAATTCCCGACGGTCGCGTTCCCGAACCCCGAGGAGAAGGGCGCGATGGACCGCGTGCTCGCGCTCGCCGCGTCCAAGCAGGCCGACCTCGTGCTCGCGAACGATCCGGATGCCGATCGGCTGTGCGTCGCCGTCCCGGAGGGCGCCGGCTATCGCGTGCTCAGCGGTGACCAGATCGGCGTGCTGCTCGCCGACTACCTGCTCGAGGTCACGCCGAAGGACCGTCGCATGGTCGCCACGACGATCGTCTCGTCGCAGCTGCTCGGGTTCCTCGCGCAGCAGGCGGGCGCCGATTACCGCGAGACGCTGACCGGCTTCAAGTGGATCGGCAACGCGGCGATGGAGTACGAGCGCGAGCACGGCGGTCGCTTCGTCATGGGCTACGAGGAGGCGCTCGGCTACAGCGTCGGGCCGCTCGTCCGCGACAAGGACGGCGTGTCGGCAGCGGTGATCTTCGCCGAGCTCGCCGCGTGGAATCGCGCGCGCGGCAAGTCCGTGCTCGATCACCTCGACGACATCTATCGCAAGGTCGGGCTGTTCGTGACCGAGCAGGTCTCGCTCACGAAGCCGGGCAGCGAGGGGCTCGCCGAGATCCGCGCCGCGATGGCGAAGTTCCGAGCGACCCCGCCGCGCGAGCTCGGCGGCCAGGCGGTCGAGCAGGTCGTCGATCTCGCGAGGAGCGCAGGCGGCCTGCCGCCATCCGACGTGCTGGTGTTCAAGCTCGCCGGCGGCCGCCGCGTGATCATGCGGCCCTCGGGCACCGAGCCCAAGCTCAAGAGCTACTACGAGGTCCGCGTCGACGTCGCCGCCGGCGAGCCGATCGCGACGGCCCGGGGCCGCGGCCTCGCCGAGCTCGGCAAGCTGCGCGACGCGCACCAGCAGCTGCTGGCGTAAGAGAAGAGAGAAGAGACGGGTCGCCATGGGCGCCAAGCGCGCCGAGGCCGCCAAGGATGGGATCGACCCGACGCGCACGTCGCGTCGACCGCGCGGCGACGCGTGCACGGGGATCCAGGCGGCGTCCCACCTCTCCGAAACTTCATCCTTGGCGACCTCCGGCGAACCGGCGACCTCCGGCGAGCCGGCGACCTCCGGCGGCCTCCGGCGAGCCCGTGGTGTACAAGGCGACATGCGCACGCTCGTCACGCTCACGCTGCTCGCCACGGCCTGCGGTGGCTCGCCGTCCGCACCCCGCCCCGCTCGCGGCGGCCCCGCGGCGCCGATCACCGTCGGGACGTACGCGGAGCTCGCGGTCGGGCCCGGCAACATCGCGGTGCTACCCGACGGGCGCGTGATCGTCAGCCTCCACCAGTTCTACGCACCTCCGCAGCCGGTGGTCGAGCTGCGCGATGGTCAGGTCGTGCCGTTCCCGGATCCTGCCGCCTACGCGCAGGCCGGCGGGCCGCCGCTCGACTCCGTGCTCGGCATCCGCGCCGATGCCATGGGCGTCGTGTGGATGCTCGACAACGCGATGACCCGCGGCGGCGCCCGCGCGCTCGTCGGCTGGAACCCGACCGCGGCGAAGCTCGAGCGCGTCGTCGCACTCGGCCCGCCGGTCACGCCGCCCGATGCGTTCCTCAACGACCTCGCGGTCGATCGCGCACGCGGCGCGATCTACATCGCCGATCCGGCGGGTGGTGCGAACGCGGCGGTGATCGTCGTCGACCTCGCGACGGGCAAGGCGCGGCGCGTCCTCGAGGGGCACGCGAGCGTCATCCCGGAGGACCTCGACCTCGTCATCGACGGCACCCCGGTCGCCGTCAAGCTGCCCGACGGTTCGCGGGTGCGCCCGCACATCGGCGTCAACCCGATCGCCCTCGACGCACAGGCCGAGTGGCTCTACTTCGGGCCGATGCACGGCGGCACGCTCTACCGGGTGCGCACCGCGGACCTCCGCGACGCGACGCTGACGCCCACCGTTCTCGGAGCGCGCGTCGAGGTCTACGCCGAGCGCCCGATCACCGACGGCATCGCGATCGATGCGGCCGGGACCATCTACCTCGGCGATCTCGCACGCAACGCGATCGGCGTCATCGGCCCGGATCGCACGTACCGTGTGGTCGCCACCGGCCCGATGCTGTCGTGGATCGACGCGTTCAGCTTCGCCCCCGACGGTCACGTCTACGTCGTCGCGAACCAGCTCCATCGCTCCGCCACGCTCAACGCCGGCACCGACGCGACGGTGCCGCCGTTCCGCATCCTGCGCTTCGAGCCGCCCGGCGTTCGCGCCGAGCGCTAGGCCGAGCGGACGCGCTGGACCCGCGGGACGACCGCGGGATCCACCGCCGGGATCCCGACCAGCGGCTTGAAGCGCTCGGCGTCCGCGACCCGCGGGATGTTGTTGAACATCACGTAGGTCTCGCCCCGCGGCGGCACCATGGCGGCGAGCTGCGCGAGCTCGGCGGCGCTGTAGACGTGCCGGCTCCCGCTGATGCCGTGGAGCCGCCAGTACGTCAGGTCAGGCGACACCGTCGGTCCGACGAACGGATCGACGACATGGACGAGGCCGAGCTCGTCGACGAGCGGCCGCACGATCGCCGCGGTCCACGCCGGCCCGCGCGGCTCGAACAGCAGGCGGATGCCGGCCGGGCGTTCGATCCGCGCGAAGAAGCCGCGCAGGTTGGCGAGGTGCGCGGGCGTCGGCTGGAAGCTCGCCGGGGTCTGGAACAGGATCGCGGTGGCGCGCAGCCGGCGCGCGGCATCGAGCGACGCGCGCCAGCCCTCGTCGACGATCGCGGTCGGCTGGAAGCTGCCGGCCTCCGCGGCCTCGCGCGCGGTCAGTGGCCGGCGCAGCCGACGGTACGTCGGGCTCTTCGCGAGGTGCGTGATCAGCATCCACGCCTTCACCGTGAACTCGAAGCTCGCTGGCATCTGCGCGCGCCACCGCGTGATCACGCCGACCGCGGGCGGCTGGTAGAACGTCTGCTGCACCTCGACGACGGGGAAGTGCCACGGGTAGCGCGCCGCGCTCATCGTGAAGCCGCACAGCCCGACCTTGATCGTCCGCGTCTGCGACATGCTCGAGGGTAGCGCGAGCTGCCGCGCGTGCCCTCCGGAGGCCTCGCAGGCGCGGTGCTACGCGATCGCCGGGAGCAGCGCGAAGAACCGATCCATCTGGTCGCGCTGGCGCACCGGCATGTACTCGAAGTTGCGGCCGCGATCGATGATCTCCCAGAACTCCTTCGACTCGACGTTCGCGAGCTGCTCGCGGATCACCTTCAGGCGTTCGCGATCCTCGCCCGCCATGTCGTCGGCGATCCGGCGAGCGCGATCCTCGGCACCGGCGGTGAGGTAGTAGCAGGCCAGCTTGATCTGCGCCTTGCGGATGCCCTGGAGCCCCGCCTCCTGGCGCTTGAGCCGCAGCGGCTGATCGAGCTCGAGGAACATCGCGAGCATCCGCTCGTCGAGGTCGGTGCGCTGGTGGGCGTGCGCGAACTCGCACAGCGCCGAGACGTCGTACGCGACGGTCTCGGTGACGAACCCGAGCTGCATGTCGTAGCTCGTGCGGCCATAGTAGATCATGTGCCGGACGCCCTCGATCGCGAGGTCATCAGCGCCGCCCTCGAGCATGCTCTCGACGAGCAGCCGGTACTGGTTCAGCACGTTGTAGGCGGTGCGTACCGCGCGCGCGTTGAGCGCGGCGCGGAGGTAGCTGTTCATGAACCGGAACGCGAGCTCGACCACCGCGCGGTCCTGCTTCGCGAGCGCGGCCTCGCCGACGTAGCGCGTGTCGATCGCGATCAGGTAGTTGATGTCGGGCATGTCGGCCTGCGCCTCGGCATAGATGCCCAGGTACTGGCGCAGCGCCTTCCACTCGAGCCACGTATGATCGGTCTCGAGGTCCCGCAGGGACTCCGGGTCCATCGCGACGAAGTCGGGGTTGTCGCGGATCTCGGCGCCGATCGCGAACCACTTCGGGTGGGCGCGGTGCTTGACCTCGAGGTAGCGCACGACGAAGTCGCGGATCGCGTCGACCGCCCGGCTCGCGATGATCTTGTCCTTGCCCGAGATCGAGTTCGAGGTGATGTCGGTGAGCTCCTCGAGCGCCGCGATCGCGGGCGCCTGCCCGTGCACGATCGAGTCCTCGTCGCGCTCGGTCGCCGCGTCGACGACGTCGTTGACGGCGTCGGTCTGGATCCGCTCGACCAGGTTCGTCGGCGCGAGGAACCGGAAGACATACATGAAGTACGGCAGCATGATCACGAGCCCGATCACGGTCGCGCCCATGATCGCGACCACCGTCATGCGCGGCACGTACTCCGAGTGCAGCGCGAGGCTGGCGAACACGCCGACCACGCACGTCACGACGTAGTAGGACATCACCATCACGTTCGTGCGATCACGCAGGAACATCTGCGCGACGCCGGTGTAGCGCTCGGACGTCAGCTGCACGAGCAGCGACACGACGGTGATCACGATGCCGAGCACCGCGGCCGTCATGCCGGCCAGGCCGGCCATCGCATCGGCGATCAGCCCGGGCTCGAACCGCACGAACCGCGCGACCGCACCATCGCCGTGCGGATGCGTGGCCCCGCCCGTGAGGTGGTGATCGAACAGGTAGAACGCCGCGAACCCGAGCAGCGCGATCCCACCGAGGAGCGCGATCGGGACGAGCCACAACCGCAGCCCGCGCCGGTGAGGGCGTCGACGGACGCGACGGCGTGCAGGCACGCGTCCACCTTACAACAGGGCGAGGGCGATTCTCGCCCCTGGCCGGCTGCCAGCATCACCAACATTTTGTATGGTGCCGGCGTCCCAACAAGGAGCTACCGATGGCCGACAATTCTCTCGAAGAGCGTGGCAGAGCGCTCGAGGATCAGTTCTTCGACAAGGAGAACAAGGAAAAGCTGGCTCGCATGAAGGAGAAGCTCGAGGGACAGCAGACGCGCGAGGAGCTGCGCAAGGCCTCGGGCATGGCGGACGACGCGGTGCTCGACCGCCTCGTCACGCTCGGCCTGCGCGCCAACACGATCGCGGCGCTGTCGCTGGTCCCGCTGATCTTCGTGGCCTGGGCGGATGGCTCGATCCAGGACAACGAGCGCACGGCGATCCTGCAGGGCGCCCACGGCAAGGGGCTCGAGGTCGGCACCGACGGCTACGAGCTGCTCCAGACGTGGCTCACCAGGCGCCCGGCAGACGAGCTGTTCACGGCGTGGGAGGACTACATCAAGGCGCTCGCCGCGCAGCTCAACGACGAGCAGAACCGCCTGCTCAAGAACCAGATCGTCGGGTTCGCGAAGATGGTCGCGACGTCGGCCGGTGGCCTCCTCGGGTTCGGCAAGGTGTCGGGCGACGAGGAGAAGGTGCTGGCGCGCATCGAGACCGCGTTCGCTCGCTGAGCGCCGTGCGGCTCCTCGGCAAGACCGGCGTCAAGGTCTCGCGCCTGGCGCTCGGCGCGATGGCGTTCGGCGGTGACGCCGACGAGGCGACCGCCGGCGCGATCTGGCGCGCCGCGCGCACCGCCGGCGTCAACCTGATCGACACCGCCGACGTCTACAACGAGGGCCGCTCCGAGGAGATCGTCGGACGCCTGATGCGCGACGAGCGCGACTCGATCGTGCTCGCGTCCAAGGCGTACTTCCCGATGGGGCGCGATCCCAACGCGCGCGGCTCATCGCGGTACCACCTCGTGCGCGCGGTCGAGGCCAGCCTGCGCCGGCTCGCGACCGATCGCATCGACCTCTACTATCTGCACCGCTTCGACGACGTGACCGACCTCGGCGAGACGCTGCGCGCGATCGATGACCTCGTGCGCGCCGGCAAGATCCTGTATCCCGCCTGCTCGAACTTCGCGGCCTGGCAGATCGCGCACGCGCTCGGGCTCCAGCACGCCCGCGGCTGGGCTCCGCTCGTCGCGACCCAGCCGATGTACAACCTGGTCAAGCGCCAGGTCGAGGTCGAGATCTTGCCGATGGCCGGCTCGCTCGGCGTCGCCGTGATCCCGTACAGCCCGACCGCGGGTGGGCTGTTGACCGGCAAGTACGGCACCGGCCGCGCGCCGGCGAGGGGGCGCGTCATCGACAACGCGATGTACAAGATCCGCTACGGCGCCCCGGCGTACTTCGACGTCGCCGAGCGCTTCACGCAGCTCGCAGCCGAGCTGGGCCACCACCCGGCGACGCTCGCGGTGGCGTGGGTGGCGTCGCATCCCGCGGTCACGAGCGTGCTGGTCGGCGGGCGCAACCCCGAGCAGCTCGCGCCGACGCTGGCGGCCGCCGAGCTCGTGCTCGACGACGCGACGCGCGCCCGGATCAGCGCGCTGTCGCCCGAGCCGCCTCCGGCGACGGACCGCAACGAAGAGCAGTCCGCGCACACCTACGGCGCTCGCTGACGCGGCAGCTACATGCTGCCGGGGAAGTTCAGCGGCAGGATGCCGAGCCGGAACAGCAGCAGCAGCAGGGCGGCCGCGATGGCGACGAGGCCGAGCAGCATCTGGAACGGCGCGATCCGCGCCGACAGCTCCGCGGCCTTCTGCTGACCCGCGCCGAGCCGGCCCATCAGCGGCACCGCGAACATGAAGCCGAGCACGATGCCCGACAGGCAGACGACCCACATCGTCGCGCCGAAGAGCGGGAACGCCCGGGGCATCTCGATCATGACCTTGGGGCCCCAGCGCAGGATCGAGATGACGCCGAGCACGAGCGAGCCCGCGCCGATCAGGGCCTGGAACGGCAGCAGCTTGTTGATGATCTGCTGCGCGTTCGGCTTCCGGGCGACGATGATGCTCGACGCCGCCAGGAGCCCGGCGCAGATCACCAGGATGATGAGCAGGTAGTCCATCGCTGGCTCCTCAGAACGGCTTCAGGATGTTGAGGCGAAACAAGAGCAGCAGCACGCCGGCGACCAGCGCGATGATGCCGAAGATCATCTGAAACGGCGCGAGCTTCTTCGCCAGGTTCGTCGCCTTGGTCTCGGCGTTCGAGTCACCGGGGATCCACTTCGCGATCTGCGGCATGCCGAAGAAGAAGCCGAGGATGATGCCGCCGTAGCACGCACCGATGATCGTGATGCCGAGCAGCGGGACGAGGCTGAGGATCCGGAACGCGTTGATCGGGCCGACGTCGAGCAGCTGGATGAGCGAGATCACGAGCAACCCGACGCCGATGAAGGCCTGGAAGGGTGTGAGCTTGTCGATCATCGCCTTCGCATCGGGCCGCTTCGTCACGATGAAGGCCGAGAGCGCCAGGATGCCACCGAGGATCAGCAGGATCGCGTGCAGAAATTCCATCGTCTTCCCCCCTGCGCGAATGGCCGCGCCGCCGACATGGTAAGCGGCGGTCTCGAGCGGATCAACACACCACGTCGGCGCGCTTCCACCTCAGTAGGCGTCCGCCATCATGAGGTTCGGGTGCGGCGTGCCGCACGGTCGCCGCCGCGCCTGGGCGCGCAGCTCGTCGAGGCCCTCGCCCGTCAGCCCATCGAGCTCGAGCGACCAGCGCCGCGCGAGGCCGGGATCGCCCCGGCGCGCCGCGTGCGCGCCCCACCGCAACAGCTGACCGCGCCGGTACGGATCGGTCTCGGTCGCGAGCCCGGCGTGGACATGGACCACCGCGCGATCGGCGGCGCCATCCTCGAGCGCGAGCCAGGCGCCGGCGAGCCGCAACGACGGATCCTCGGGATCGCTCGCGATCGCGCGCTCGATCGCGGCGCGCGTCGCCGGCACGTCGTGCGAGGTCTCGTAGGCACGGGC